>JAWVZW010000018.1:0-13197 GCA_033721975.1 Balneolaceae bacterium | reverse complement strand
GCGGCTGTGGATGCAACAGATGCTGCCCGTAAATGCATGGAGAATATTCCGGAGTCGGTTTCACATCCCATTTTTGTAGGTAAGTCTGTAGAAGAAGCTTGCAGGTTCATTGAAGAAAAGCCACTGGAGAATGGAAATATTCTGGATATCAGTATACACAAGGAGTGTAAATATTGTGAATTCAGGCGAGAAACCAACGGGGCATATACCGGCTGCTGGAATCAGTTTTTCCCCGACAAAAACGTGGAACTGCCGGATCTGCATGTTTATGAGCTGATTGGTCATGGAAATGATGAGGAATCGGAGAAAGGGTATCATTACCAGGAACAGGTTCCCGCAACCGAACCTTACAGTTCATTTGAAAACATACAGCAAAGCGGCGGGAAAAAATTTACGATCCATCAGAGAAGGATGCTTCAGCTGCTAAAGTCAAAAGGTGAACCGGAACCCAATCTTTGGGTGAGATCCGGACTTAGAGAATTAGGTCAGCTATCCTATCCGCTCCATTTTCTTGACTTTGAAGCGGCCACCTATGCATTGCCGCTGGAAAGGGGGGAGCATCCATATCATCCGGTCTATTTTCAGTATTCCTGTCACACATTGCATGAAGATGGCAGTTTGGTACACCATCACTGGCTGGATGAAGATGCCGGACGGTCTGATGTACATGAATCACTGGTTGATCATCTAACGTCAATCGATGGAATAGAAAAAGGATGCATCGTTCAATATTCACAGTTTGAGTATCGTGCCTTAAAGAATATCCTGAATGGGTTACGTAAAAATGCCAACCTTCATAAAGAGAGATTAAAGAGCTTGAAGGAGGTTATGGATGGGTTGAATGGTAAAGGTAACCGCAGATTTCTTGACCTGAGCCGGATTATAGAAGAATACTATTACAATCAGTACATGCAGGGAAGTATTGGACTGAAGCACGTACTGCAAGCCGTACTGAAGTGGCAGAAAAGCATGGATCCTAAGACAGAATTCAATGCAAAAATCTATGATATCAGTGTGGATTTTTATCACTCCGAAACCGCTGAAACCTATCCTGATCCCTACTCCCAGCTTTCATTGAATGGCGAGCAGATCGAGGATGGATCGCAGGCCATGAACGCCTGGCTGAGTTTGAAAAATGGTCTGCTGACTGCTGAGGAATCGATTACCGTACCGCTATTGTTAAAAAGGTATTGTGTGCTTGATTCTTATGCGCTGGTGATTCTCTACAGGCACCTGTCTGGATTGACGGAGCAGATAAAGGATGACGAAGATCTGATTCTTGTAAAGGATCTCGATAATACGACGCGTAAGCCGTAACTTTGGATAACATTTAATTGAACCGCGGGTAAATATGATAAAACGAACTCTACTAACTCTTTTTTCATCACTGCTGCTAATGATGCTGGTTTCTTCCTGTTCTATACAGGAGAGTCCAATTACCGGCTCAAAACGGGCTTATGCCTACACCTGGGAGCAGGAAGTTGAAATTGGCAGAAATGCTGACCAGGAAATTGTTGGGCAGTATGGTGAGTATGGGGATGAACAAGTTAACGAATATGTGAGCACCCTCAGCAGAGAGGTTCTTAGGGTTAGCCACCTTCGAAGGGATGACGTCCCAGAAAAATACAGAGAGACGGAATTTACATTCAGGGTTCTTGACAGTCCCGTTGTCAACGCATTTGCTCTGCCGGGCGGATACGTTTATGTGACCCGCGGATTGCTTGCCCATCTGAATAATGATGCTCAGCTGGCTGTGGTACAGGGCCATGAAATCGGTCACGTAGCTGCACGCCATGCTTCACAAAGAGGTCTTCAGCAAACCATCGGACAGTTTGCGGTGGTGGGAGGGGCCATATTGGGTCAGGAGCTTCTGGGATTATCCGCGGAAAGGCTATTGAATCTGAGTTCTACGGCTGCACAGCTGCTTTTTCTGAGCTACAGCAGAGAAAATGAAAGAGAATCCGACAGGCTGGGTGTTGAATATGCGGCTAAAACAGGCTATGCGGCTGAAGAGGGAGCGGAATTTTTTACCAGTCTCAAACGAATTTCAGAACAATCTGGCAGCACTCTTCCAAATATGCTCTCCAGCCATCCCGATCCGGGCGAACGTGAAGAGAATATCCCCCGGCTCGCAAATCAATGGGAGGAGCAAGGTTATGAGCAGACCATCCGAAATACGGAGAGTTATATGCAAATGCTGGATGGAATCATATATGGAGAAAATCCCCGTAACGGGTATGTAAATGAGGGTGATTTTGTTCACCCTGAATTGCAGTTCCGTTTTAATGTTTTGAACAACTGGCAGGTCATCAATCAGGCTTCCAGGGTCATCCAGGTAAATGAAAACGGTACAGCAGTGGTCATTTTCAGTATCGACTCTGAGTCGGCTGGAGCCAGACAGGCTGCAGAGAAATATTCTGAGCAGGAGGGATTCACCCTTCAGGAAAGTGAAAGTGCAGTGACAACCGGGCAGCTGCCGGCTCACAAAACGCTCTATACTGTACAAACACAGGACGGGCAATTGGGAGTCCATGTGGTTGCAGTAGAATACAACTCTATGGTATTTGAATTTCTAAGCTATACCAGCTCAACTTCTTTTGCGTCCCTTGAGACGGTATTTGATGGAGTCGGACTCTCCTTTTCAGAGTTGACCGATCCTGATATCCTGAATATTCAGCCTGTCCGATTGCAGGTTGAGCGAGCGCAGAGATCCGGCTCATTCAGGAATTTTCTTCCATCCGAATTACCGATGGAAATTACACCTGAAGAGGTAGCCATATTGAACCAGGTGAATTTGGATGACAGAATCGAAACCGGGACTTTCCTGAAAATTCCAACCCAATAAATAACGAGTAGAATTTTATGATAGAGCGATATTCCAGAAAAGAGATGACGGATATCTGGAGTGAGCAGAACCAGTTCCAGGCCTGGCTCGATGTTGAACTGGCTGCATGCAAAGCATGGAGCAGCATGGGTAAAATACCCGCTGAAGATGTCGAAAAACTGTATGAAAAAGCTTCTTTTGATATCGATAGAATCAAGGAGATAGAAAAGGAAACCCGGCATGATGTCGTGGCCTTTACTCGTGCAGTTTCAGAAACGCTGGGAGATGAGAAAAAATGGGTGCATTACGGACTTACATCCACCGATGTCGTAGACACCGCAAATGGGTTCAGGCTGAAGCAGGCCAATGATTTGCTCAAAAAAGGTCTGAACCGGCTGATCGATGCCCTTGCCGGGAAAGCCCGGGAACACAAGTTTACGGTTATGATGGGTCGGACCCATGGGGTACATGCTGAGCCCACCACATTTGGTTTGAAGTGTGCACTCTGGTTTGCTGAGATGAAGCGTAACATGGAGAGGTTCGAAATAGCCGCAAAGGACGTAGAGTTTGGCAAGCTGTCGGGTGCAGTCGGCACGTTCGCCCACATTCCGCCGAAAGTGGAAAAACTGACGTGTGAAACTCTGGGGCTGCAGCCGGCGCCTGTTTCCACTCAGACGCTTCAAAGAGACCGACATGCCTATTACATGGCAACCCTGGCGCTGATTGGCGGTACAATGGAGAAAATGGCTGTTGAAATTCGCCATCTGCAGCGGACAGAGCTGCGGGAAGCAGAAGAATTTTTTAGTAAGGGACAAAAAGGCTCTTCTGCTATGCCGCATAAACGCAATCCCATCAGTTCAGAGAATATTACCGGCTGTTCACGGGTACTTCGGGGCTACATGCTGTCAGCGTATGAAAATGTACCGCTCTGGCATGAGCGGGATATCTCACACTCCTCAGTAGAGAGAATCATTCTTCCCGATGCCACAATTCTCCTGGACTACATGCTTCACCGCTTTTCGGGAGTGATTGAAAAATTGATGGTATATCCCGAGAATATGCTGGAGAATATGAATAAGACGCATGGGCTTGTCTTTTCTCAGCGGCTCCTGCTGATGCTGATCGAAAAAGGTCTGTCTCGTGAGCGGGCTTATGATACGGTTCAGCCGTTAGCCATGAAGGCCTGGGAAGAAAAGAGGCCATTTCGGGATCTGGTTGAGTCGGACAATGTAATTCAGGAAAACCTGAGCTCTGACGAAATTAACGAGGCATTTAACCTGGATTACCACACCCGCAGGGTAGAGGAGATTTTCGAGAGGGCGGGGCTGTAAACTTTCCTTTCGCTCTCATCTCAATGGGCAAAGAAATTTTTTGACAGGGGTGACATATAGGTGTCACTATACTGGTTTACATTGTGAATAAATCGAAAACAAACGGAGTTCACAATGACAAATCAGGCTGTAAAAACAAGAAAGGCATTCAGGGCAGAACCTATTCTCACACAAATCTTTCGCAAAGCGGAAGATGAATACAAAAAGACAGATGCCATGTTTGGCATGCTTGGGTGGGGGAACCTGCCGGCTGAAATAAAGCTCGTGATTGAAGAAGATGTGAAAGGGTATGTGGATGAGCTGGTTGGCAGCTACTCGACTAACTGCCCCTTTGTGCAGCGGCGGAGAGAGAGCATTGATTTCTGGGTAAACAGCTTTATGGACGGTATCTGTACCGTCGACACGGCAGTGAACGCACTCCGGGTTAAGGGTATTCAGTAAAGGAATTTTGAGTTGGAATTGGAGTAAAGAAGTTCGGGATGATTTGTTATCTTTACCGAAACGTGAACCAAGCGATGCTTTTTGATGAACAACTCTTCTCCTTTCTCGAGGATAACCCGACAGGGGTTAACCTATGATGACGTATTATTAGTCCCCAATCACTCTAAAGTTCTGCCGCGCGATGTGGATTTATCGGTGCAGCTTACGCCTTCTCTCAAGCTGAATGTACCCATTTTCAGTGCAGCGATGGATACGGTATCGGAGTACCGGATGGCTATCGCCTTGGCACGGGAAGGGGGAATTGCCATGCTCCACAAAAATATGACTATTGAGGAACAGGCCGAACACGTGAGGCTGGTTAAGCGAAGTGAGAGCGGTATGATTGTGGATCCGGTTACACTTCCTCCCGAGGCAACGGTAAAAGATGCCAGGGCGCTGATGAAAAAGCATAAAATTGGCGGAATTCCCATTGTCGAGAAAGACAACCGCCTGGTTGGAATTGTCACAAACCGGGACCTGCGATTTGAGCATTACGTTGACAAAAAGCTGGGCACAATCATGACCAGTGATAACCTGGTCACAGCCAAGGAAAACACTGATCTTGAGGAAGCGGAAGAGATTCTTCAGAAGTTTAAAGTTGAAAAACTTCCCATTGTTGACGGCAACAATATACTGGTGGGGCTGATCACGTTTAAGGATATCGAGAAAAAAATGAACTTCCCCAATGCCTGCAAGGATGAGATGGGCAGGCTTCGGGTTGGCGCAGCCGTCGGTGTCACTCCCGATACCATGGAGAGGGTGAGTGCGCTTGTCGAATCCGGCGTGGACATTATTACGGTTGACACTGCTCACGGCCATTCAAATGGCGTGATCGAAATGGTAAGAACGATCAAATCCACCTACAAGGATTTAAATGTGGTAGGCGGAAATATTGCAACAAGATCGGCTGCTGAAGCATTGGTCGATGCAGGGGCCGATGTGGTTAAGGTAGGCGTAGGTCCGGGATCCATCTGCACGACCCGGGTCGTTACCGGTGTAGGAGTTCCGCAGCTATCAGCCGTAATGGAAATTTCAGAATTCACATCCAAGAAAGGGATTGGATTGATTGCCGATGGGGGCATCAAGCAGACGGGCGACATACCCAAAGCCATTGCGGGAGGCGCTGATGCCGTTATGATGGGATCCATGTTTGCCGGCGTGGATGAAAGCCCGGGCGAAACCATTATTTATGAATCCCGAAAATATAAATCGTATCGCGGGATGGGCAGCTTGGGTGCCATGAGCAAGGGCTCCAAAGACAGATATTTTCAGGATGTAGAAGATGATCTGAAAAAGCTGGTACCGGAAGGTATTGAAGGTCGTGTACCTTACAAGGGTTATCTGAGTGAGGTTGTACATCAAATGGCCGGCGGACTCCGGGCAGCCATGGGATATGTGGGTGCCGCCAACATAGAGGAGCTTAAAGAATCTGAATTTGTACAGATCTCTGCTGCCAGCTATCGTGAAAGTCATCCCCATTCCGTACAGATCACCAAGGAGGCTCCCAACTATTCCGTCTAATTGGTAACAAATCCCGCAGAAATTACTCTTTTATGAATAGACTGAACAACCAGGCTGAGTTATGTGGGATTTTCTGAAAAAAATTTTTTCCGAACGCGACGGAGACGTCACCGTTGTGGTGATCGACGAGCAGGATCCCAACGGTTCCAGTTCATTCAAGCTGAGAGCCGCTGACCTTGTAAAGCTGGCAATGCTGGTGGTTTTGATTTCTGTGACCATTACGGTTGTCATGTTTTTTGCTACACCCCTGGGATCACTTTACCAGCACCAGCAGGATGCAGATCTCAGGCAAAGTGTTCTTGAAATCAGTGACCGTGTTGCAACTCTTCAGGATTCCCTGGATGCCAGAGATAGTCAGCTTGCCAATATGAGGGAAATTTTGCGCAGCTCCCGTGATACCACATTTGCTGTCAACAGTACGGCCATACAGGTATCTGGAACCGAAGAGGTACCGGTCTCACAAATTGATGACGGAATTCAGGCGTTTGAGATGCTCTCCCAGAATGAGATTATTTTATCGGGCAAGATTTCGAGCCTTCCCGATTTCCCGGCCGAACCCCCTTTGGAAGGAACACAGACTCAGGGATATGACGCATCGGTAGGACATTATGGTCTGGATATAGCAGCGCGTCCGGGCACTGAGTTCAGAGTGGTAGCGGACGGAACCGTCATTGACAATGGGTGGTCCGTCAATTACGGTTATATCATCTATGTACAGCATGCAGACGGAATTATGAGCGTTTACAAGCATGGTGCAAGATTATCGAAACAAAAAGGGGATTATGTCTTAAAAGGAGATATACTGGGTGTAATCGGCGATGCCGGAGTTTTGAGTTCCGGATCTCATCTGCACCTGGAAATATGGAAAAACGGCGTACCCCAGAACCCATCAATGTATTTGCTTAACTGACTACCCCATAATCGTATGTTTAACAATAAAAACGACAATAACGTGAACGGAACACAATCATCTCAATCACCTGCACTGAACATGGTCAGTGAGGGAACTACCTTTAAAGGCACTATCAACTCATCCAATGACATCCGAATAGCCGGAAAAATTGACGGCGAAGCCATCACCAAAGGAAAGCTGATCATCACCTCTTCAGGTGTGGTTAACGGCGATTCCCGGGTAGGCGATGCCGATGTAGCCGGAACAGTGGAAGGAACTTTGCGAGTAAGCGGAAAACTGAACTTGCGGCAATCTGCCGTTGTAAACGGCGATGTGTATACAAAAACACTGATCGTTGAGGAAGGAGCCCAGATAAACGGAGCCTGCCGTATGGGAGAAGAGGTGAAGCCTGCCCAGAACAATACAGCAGCTTCCAAACTGGGTGCCGACTCAAAGGATAAAGAGAAGGAAAAAGCCGAGAGTAAGTAATTGCTGCAGGGGCCGGGTTCCAAGTCGTATATGCAGTATGTTTCGCTGGGCACGGAAATCGCCGTGGCCGTGGGTGCCCCAATTATTCTGGGGTACTGGCTGGATACTGTATTTGAAACATCGCCCTATCTCACGCTGACAGGTGTACTGCTTGCAGTAGTGCTCTTCATTATGATGCTGATTCGGCTCATCCGGAAACTTGATTCAAAATGAAGAAACAGCCCGCACTCTGGATGCCTCGGCCAATTGCCGTTTCGTTGTTGATTTATGCAATTCTTCACCTTTCATCAGCATTTTTTCTGCCGCAGAATCTGACTTCCGGATGGCTTGCAGGCTACTTTCTGGGGCTGCTGGCTGTAGTGCTCCACTACGGTTTTTCCATTTTTGCCCAGCGGGCGGATGATGCCCGATTTGCAAAAATTTTTCTGGCTGGCCTCCTGATTCGGTTCCTGATTATTCTGACTCTCTTTGTCTTTTTATTATTGAGTGAAAATTTTGATCAATTTGGCTTTACTGTTGCCTTCTTAATTTCTTATATTTTCCATTCTGTAAACGACGTGATTTTATTAAATAAGAAACTAACAAACCATACAGGTTAAACCTGCTGTTGTAATGACCCAAATTGTGCGCCGAGTTGTTGCCGCCGTTCTGTTCTTACTGGTGCTTAATCCTGTTTTACTGGCCGCAGATCAAACTGAACCCGAGAGTGAGGAGCCCGTTATTGATGTAATGGGCAAGGTAGCCGATCATGATTACTTTGAGACCGCATTCGGGAAGATCTATCTGCCCAGAATACTTTTTGTAGGTTCAACGCCCTATTTTTATTCCAGTACAAAAAGCATGCTCGATTCCGGTGAGTTTGTCGAAACGGAAGAAGGTGCAATTCTGAGGGCGGACGGAGAAGCGGTGACCCTGGATATGTCGATCACCTCCCACCTGGTATATGTGTGGCTAGGTCTTTTGTTTACGCTACTGATTACGCTTTGGGCCGGCAGAAAGTACAAGTCCGGAACCGGACGCGAGACCGAGCCCAAGGGAGTGCTTTTCAATATGTTCGAGGTCGTATTTGTCTTTATTCGCGACGATATAGCCAAAGAGTTTATACCGCACAATAAGTATCAGAAATATGTGCCGTATCTCTTTACCATCTTCATGGCCATAGGTTTTATGAATATGGTGGGCCTTTTGCCATGGGCCGCTGTTGCAACTGCTGATCTGACAGTAACAGCAACTCTTGCCGCAATCACATTCTTTATTACGCAGTTTAGCGGAACAAAAGACCACTGGCAGCATGTTTTTGTATTTCCCGGAGTGCCTGCATGGACGCGCTTCATTTTGACTCCTGTTGAGATTATCGGTCTGTTTACAAAGCCATTTGCTCTGGCTATTCGACTTTTTGCCAACATGCTTTCCGGAAAGATCATGATCATCAGTATTCTGGGTCTGATCTTTATCTTTACGGACATGTTCGGAGCGGCAGTGGGTGCCACTTCCGGAATTGTTTGGGTTGCACTTACGGCAGCCATCTATTTTCTGAAAGCGCTGGTTGCGCTCATTCAGGCATATGTATTTACGCTTCTTTCTGCGGTATTTATTGGAATGGCTGCAGAGGAACATGAACACGAACATGATGAAACGTCCGTTGCCCATGCGCAGGACGTGCAAATTTAATAACAATCAATAATCAAAAATAAAGGTAACTAATATGGGTTTTTTAGCAGCAGGCATTGGAGCCGGAATCATTGCAATCGGTGCAGGCATCGGAATCGGAATGATCGGTAAAGGTGCAACCGAAAGTATTGCAAGGCAGCCTGAAGCAGCGGGCGATATCCGTGGTGCGATGCTTCTTACCGCTGTATTTATTGAGGGTGTTGCACTGATCGGTGCTATTGTGTGCCTTCTCCTTGCACTTGGTATTGGCCAGTAATTAACTGATACAACACTCAATAAAGAGGATGTAAAATGCTACATTTTTTGGCAGGTGGAGGGGGACTTCTCTCATTTAATACAGGATTTGGTATCTGGGTGGCAATTTCC
This sequence comes from Balneolaceae bacterium, assembly GCA_033721975.1. GTDB lineage: Bacteria > Bacteroidota > Rhodothermia > Balneolales > Balneolaceae > Rhodohalobacter. Next base: position 3,623 of record JAWVZW010000018.1, on the reverse strand, counting down.
ACCCTGGTGTTCCTGTTTTTAATGAACAAATACCTGGTTCCCCCCATCATGAAAGCACTGAATGAGCGGGAAACCAGAATCAAAGAGTCTCTGGAGTCTGCCGAAAAAGCTCTTGCTAAAGCAGAGCAGGTTTCAAAAGACAATGAAAAAGCTCTTCGTGAAGCAGAGCTGAAGGCTCAGAAGATTCGCAAGCAGGCTCTGGAGGATGCAGAGCTGATGCGTTCCGAAAAAATCGAGAAAGCGAAGGAAGAAGCTGAGAAAATTCTTTCAAACGCCAGAGAAACGATTGAACAGGAGAAGAAAAGAGCTCTTGTGGAACTGCGAAATGAGGTTGCTGAGCTTGCCGTGAAATCGGCCGGCATGATCATCCAATCTGAACTGGATCAGGCAAAAAACAAGAAACTGGTTGATTCTTTCATCAACGACCTGTCCAAACAGAACTGATAGATAGATATGGTTTCTAAAGCTGCCCGCAGATACGCAAACGCTCTTATCGTCACAGCCATTGAGCAAGATTTGCTTGAAGAGATCAAGGAAGATATGCAGCTGATTCATCAAACGATCAGCGACTCTTCCGAGCTGACGCTCTTTCTGAAGAGTCCGCTCATCAAAAATGATGTTAAGAAATCAGCTTTGGAATCAATTTTTGAAGACAAGATTAATAATCTGACTTCGAACCTGATTTCAATTCTGTCCGATAAAAGCAGGGAAAACCTGCTGTTCGGAATATCTGAAGGATTCATGGAGCTATACAACGATCACCACAATATCATTGAGGTGGATGTTAAAACAGCTTTTGATCTTGATGATAAGCAGAAGAAGAGTCTGATCAGCGAGCTTGAAAAAGTGACAGGCAAAACCATTGAGATGCGGATCGAAAAGAACGAGGATCTGATCGGCGGCCTTTCAGTGCGTATTGAAGACACCGTTTATGACGGTACTGCGAAGTATAAATTAAACCAGCTTAAACATAAGTTTACTACTGCTGTAGAATAAAAACTATTTAGGATACAAATGAGTCAAGTCAGACCAGACGAAGTTTCGGCCATTTTACGCAAACAGCTTTCAGGCTTTGAATCAGAAGCCGAAGTCTATGATGTAGGTACCGTACTTGAAGTAGGTGACGGTATTGCAAGGGTTTACGGCCTGTCGAAGGTACAGGCGGGTGAACTTGTAGAGCTTCCGGATTCGATTGATAATGAAGGCCAGCCCGTTCGCGGAATGGTTCTTAACCTTGAAGAAGATAATGTTGGTATCGTACTGTTCGGTTCATCCAGCGTTGTCGAAGAGGGCCATACCGTAAAACGTACAAAAAGCATTGCATCTCTGAATGTAGGAGACGGTATTCTTGGACGTGTAATTGACCCGCTGGGACGTCCGCTGGACGGAAGAGGTGAAATCACGGGTGAGACGATTGAATCTCCTCTCGAGAGAAAAGCACCCGGGGTAATTTATCGTGAGCCTGTAAGTGAGCCGCTTCAGACCGGTATCAAAGCGATTGACTCGTTGATTCCGATTGGACGGGGACAGCGGGAGTTGATCATCGGTGACAGACAGACAGGTAAAACAGCCGTTGCGATTGATACCATCATCAACCAAAAGAATACACAGGATACTGATACTCCGGTATTTTGTATCTACGTTGCGGTGGGGCAAAAAGGTTCTACAGTAGCGTCGATTGTAAATACGCTCAAGGAGTATGGCGCCATGGACTACACTGTGGTAGTATCCGCTCCTGCCAGTAGCTCTGCTCCGATGAGATACATTGCACCGTTTGCCGGTGCTGCCATTGGTGAGTACTTCCGTGATACGGGACGTCACGCACTGGTAATTTACGATGACTTGTCAAAGCAGGCGGTAGCTTATCGTGAACTGTCACTACTGCTGAGACGTCCACCGGGACGTGAAGCATATCCCGGAGATGTTTTCTATCTCCACAGCCGTCTTTTGGAGAGGGCAGCCAAAATCATCGACAATGATGATGTGGCAAAAATGATGAATAACGTACCTGAATCACTGGCATCAAAAGTGAAAGGCGGTGGTTCGCTCACAGCCCTTCCGGTTATTGAAACCCAGGCCGGTGACGTATCAGCATACATCCCAACAAACGTAATTTCCATTACGGACGGACAGATTTTCCTCGATACAGATCTCTTTAACAGTGGTGTAAGGCCGGCGATTGACGTGGGTATTTCCGTATCCCGTGTGGGTGGTTCGGCTCAGGTGAAATCGATGAAGAAACTCTCCGGTACCCTTAAGCTTGACCTTGCACAGTATCGTGAGCTGGAAGCTTTTGCGAAATTCGGATCCGATCTGGATGCTGCTACTCAGCGACAGCTGAAACGAGGGGAGCGTACTGTTGAACTCATGAAACAGGGTGAATACCAGCCGCTGCCGGTTGAACAGCAAATTGCGCTTCTCAAGGTAAACAGTGAAGGTATTCTGGATAAGCTTCCTGTTGACAGAATCCAGGAGTTCGAATCCATGTTCCTTGAAACGCTAAGCGTTCGCTTCTCCAAAAAACTGGAAGCACTGGCGAAAAGCGGTGTTCTGGATGATGCATTCGGAGAAGAGATTATTGAAACAGCAAACACGACCATTGATCAACTCATGGCAGAGGCTGAGGCATAATCCATGGCGAACCTTCGTGACATACGAAACCGGATTTCATCTATTGAGAATACTCAGCAGATCACCAAGGCCATGAAAATGGTGGCTGCTGCCAAGCTCAGAAAAGCGCAGCAGCGAATGCTGGCTACCCGTCCATATGCCAACAAGATACAGTCGGTAGTAGGCAGATTGGTTGGCGGTTCCGGAGCGGCAGAGAATATACTGCTGCGACAGCCGGAGGTGACTAGCCGTGTATTGATGATAGTCATCGGGTCGGATCGCGGTCTCTGCGGAGCTTTCAACAATAATCTGTTTAAGGTTGTTGAAGAGAAAATCCGCACTGAGTATGCCGAATTTAATGATCAGGGCAATCTTGATCTTATTACCGTAGGCCGAAAGGCTGACGCTTATTTCAAGAAAAGAAAGTACAGCGTTATCGGCTCAAATATCGGTTTCTTTGATAAGCTGAATTATGAGTCAACGGCAGCTATCATGGAAAATGCCATTGAATGGTTTACGGAAGGCACATACGATAAGGTGATTATCGCATACAATGAATTTAAGTCTGTGATTTCCCAGAATCGTAAGGTTGAAGAGGTACTGCCTATTCAACCCGATAAATTAGCCGCAGAGGAAGAAGGAGGGGAGTCTGCTGATAGCAGTGCGCAGAGCGACTACCTGTTTGAGCCGGATACTGAATCCATATTGCGTGACATACTGCCCGCTCATCTCAATATGCAGCTTTGGCGTGCGGTTCTGGAATCGAATGCATCGGAGCAGGGAGCCCGTATGGCAGCGATGGATAACGCAACTGAAAATGCGAAAGATCTCGAGCGTGAATTGCGGCTCAAATATAACCAGGCTCGTCAAAGTGCTATTACAACTGAAATTTCTGAAATTGTTTCAGGTGCAGCTGCACTTGAAGATGCCTAGGAAGAAATTCCAGTACACCATTAGGTAAAATATTTACTTACTCTTATTTTTGATTTTGCCGGAGGGATGGCAGAGTGGTC
>JAWVZW010000017.1:0-13228 GCA_033721975.1 Balneolaceae bacterium | reverse complement strand
GGAATCTACTTCTAAAAGTTCAATTCTCTGTCCCGCATGATTTTACTTCAATCCTTTCAACATATAGTACATCTCTGAAGCAATTTGAAGGCATCGCTGGTCGTAGGTTTCGGATTCTTGGGGTGTACCGTCGGCTACTTTGGGGTCTTTGTAGGGGAGTGAAATCCGCCAGGCTGCTCCCGGCACAATAGGGCAGGCCTCATCCGCATCCGTGCAGGTCATCACGGCTATAAAATCACGATCCGGATTGCTTTGATTATCAAATGTTTTGGAATAGCAGATCAGCGGATCCTTGTCTTCATCATAATAAAGCCGATAGTGCGGGTTATCGCCTCCTGGATTTTCAACCGAAAATCCGGCGCGTTTCAATGCATCCGCCGCCCGCGGATTTAAAGCAGTGACCTTAGTTCCGCCCGAGTAGGATTCAATACCCTTCAGTTCAAGATAATCGGCCAGAACGGCTGTCCAGATCTGGCAAAGATGACTGCGCCGGCTGTTGTGGGTGCATATATATATGAGACTCACCGTATCTCCGCTCCGACGCTTTTTTGCCATGTATTCCGAAAGCTCGCGAAGCTTCTTTTTGCGATCCGGAGATATGTTATCCGTTTCTTTCTCAAGCTCGTTAATGTAAACCTGCAATTCCTTCTTCATGGTAATCTTTTCAAAGGATTTTGTCTGTGTTCAGTCATTTTTTCCGGCTTAAGTAAACTCATCCAAACGCTTTTTAACAGCTGCTACGGTTTAACCGCAAAGGGCGCGAAGGAGACGCAAAGGATTTTTCTCGAATCGTAATTTAGTATCTAATTGGAAGAAATGGATAAAAAAGTGCTGACAAAAAAAGAGGGCTGCAGGATCAACTGCAGCCCTTTATCGGGATGGTGATGGGATGTATGTAAGAAGTTAAATTTCTTTTCTTGTGCTGTATCAGTTCAAATACTGTTCAACAGCAGTAACCAGTTCGTCACTTTCAGGAGTTACATTACTCTTAAACCTTCTGACGAGATTTCCGTTCCGGTCAATTAAAAATTTTTCAAAATTCCAGCTGATGTCACCTGTGAAGTCTGAATTTTCCATCTGGGTGAGGTCCTTAAAAAGCGGATGTATATCATCTCCGCGTACTGATACTTTCTCAAACATTGGAAAAGTAACTCCGTAGTTCAGCTGACAAAACTGTGCAATTTCTTCATTCGTTCCCGGTTCCTGTCCGCCAAAGTTATTTGCCGGGAAACCCAGAATGGTCAGTCCCTGATCTTTATAGGTCTCATACAGATTCTGCAGGCCTTCGTATTGGGGAGTGTATCCGCATTTTGAAGCCGTATTCACAATCAGCAACAAGTCATTCTCATACTCTTTCAGCAAAATATTTTTGCCGTCAATGGTGTTAACCTCATAGTCGTAAATGGTGTTCATATCCGTTATCCCTGTAATTGAAAGAGAAATGAGCGTTATCAGCAGTATTATTGTTTTCATATCCTATTCCGATTAATTTGAATGCTTAACCGAATTTTGTTCTATACCATTCCATCATGCGAATCATCAAATCACTGACCCTCTTTTTTTTGTTGCTAGCCGTATCCATTCTTTTACTGCCGGGCATGGCTAAAGCTCAAATGTTTTCAATCGGTGACAATCCCATTCAGGAGCGGGAGGGTGCGCCGGGAATTTATACCATTGCCGGAATCAGCTGGGAGCCTGCATCCTTTACCTATCAGGGTAGTGAAAGCCTTCCGAATGAAACCGTTGAATTTGATGATGCAATTCTTCGATTTCACCTTGATACCCCTGCACTAGCTTTGTCGGTAGGTTTGGGCGGAGGACTTACCGGAATGGACGAAACTTCATTCACAAATGTGACTGCCCGAATTCAGAATCCATTCTACATCTACAGAATAGAGAGTATGAATATTTTTCTACCTGTCCAGATCACCACAGATCTCACAAGGGTAAGAGGGGCTGATACCAGTTTCGAGTTTCAGCAAAGCTCGTTTATCTTCGGTTCGGGTATTGGTACAGCCATACGCCTGGGTGAACGGCTCGATTTTACCTTACGTGCCACTCCCAATTATGGATTCAGCTTCTCTCAGGGAAATCTTTTTGGCGGGAGCCTCTTTCGGTTCGATGGAAAGAGTTATCTCGTTATTCGAAACGTTATCGGCCGACGCTCCATAGCGCTGGGATATCAATACGACTTTCGCAGATACGATGTTGAAGAGGAACTGAATGATTACGACTTTAACAGTCATTCATTCACGATTGGAATCGCCTTTTAAAATCGCGCCATGAAAACTGAAAAACTGCTGCTTGAACTGGAATCACTTTGCGAAAAGTATGGATACTCCATACGTAAGGAGCGCGGGTCATTCAGGGGAGATCAATGTATTATTGAAGGCGACAGTTTGATTGTCATCAATAAAAACAGGCCTCTTGAATCACAGGCTGCCATTCTGGCCAGAGTACTCAGGCAGATCGGTACAGATGATACCTATATTAAACCGGCAGTAAGGAAAGAACTGGAAGAGCTGTGGGATAGAATCGATAAGTTCGATACGGCAGATGAACCCACATCCGATACCGCATGATGAAATGCACATTTCTTGGAACCGGCACCTCCATGGGAGTCCCCGTAGCCGGGGGATTTGGAAGGGAAATGATCAAGGGTGATCCAAGAAACCAGCGAACGAGATGCTCGGTCTGGGTGCAAACGAAAGAAAGCTCCATCGTTATCGATACAGGGCCCGAGTTCCGAATCCAGACGCTCCGAAGCAATCTGAACCGGGTCGACCTGGTGCTCATCACTCACGAACATATGGATCATGTTGCGGGCCTTGATGATCTCAGGTCATTCAACTACGCTCAAAAAGGTCCCATTCCGCTTTTCAGCTCAAAACAAGCCATTGAATCCATTGAGCGCCGGTTTGACTATATGTTTGGTGAGGATAAATATCCCGGTTCTACATCACTAAACATGATGGAGCTGACCGAACCTGTTTCCTTCAAGGATACCCGGATCACTCCGTTGCCCTATAATCATGGATCCATTCAGGTTTTGGGTTACCGCATTAATGATTTTTCCTACCTAACCGATGTAAAATCCATTCCGGACGAAACCCGTAAAAAGGTGCAGGGCAGCAAAGTAATGGTTCTCAGCGGGCTTCGGTGGGAACCAAGTCACCCTACTCATTTAACAATCCCTGAGGCGGTGGAAATTGCCACGGAGCTGGAAATACCCAAGACCTACCTGATTCATATGAATTCCTATGTTGATCATGAGGAATCCAATCGCCGCCTTCCTGACCATGTAAAACTGGCCTACGATCAGCTCGAGATCACGATTTAATTCAGCACACCTGTGATTTCGAATCAATCCTTTTACAGGTATCTCTCCCTGTCAGGGTTTTCACGAAGATCTTCCACAATTTTTTTAACGCCCTGAGCCTTTTTCAGATTGACGACCAAAATGGCATCATCCGTCTCTACCAGTGCGATATCTTCCACCCCAACCAGGGCTACAAGTTTATCACTCGAAATATGAACGAGGTTGTTTTTTGAATCCTCTATGCTTGTAAGTGCTTTGCCGGATGCATTGCCGTTTTCATCCCTGGCTGACAGCTCGTGAACAGCGGTCCAGCTGCCGACGTCATTCCAGTTAAAATCTCCGGGGACCACATGCACATTTTCCGCTTTTTCCATGATTCCGTAGTCAATGGAAATAGAGGGGCAGGCTTCATAGAACTCATTAATATCTTCGCTGCTGCAGTCGGAGAGCATCAGCTCTTCCGTCAGAATATATATTTCCGGCAGGTGCTGCTTAAATGCGTTCAGGATGGATGATGTTTTCCAAACGAACATTCCACTGTTCCAGAGGTAGTCGCCCGATGCCAGAAAATTTTCAGCAGTCTCCAAATCGGGTTTTTCCGTGAAATTCATGACATCATATACCTCTCCCTCTCCAGACGCCGCTTGTTTACCGCTTTCGGAATCAAAGCGAATATACCCGTATCCTGTTTCAGGTCTGTTGGGTTTGATGCCAATTGTTACCAGGGAATTTTGGGTTGTAGCCGTTTCCACAGCAAGGTTCAGCACCTGTTGAAATTCCTTGGATTTACCGATTACATGGTCAGCCGGCAGAACCACCATCACGGAATCGGGATCCTCGCGATGAAGTACCGCAGCGGCAGCAGCTACACAAGGGGCAGTATTTCTGGCAACCGGTTCTCCGATGATAAAATTTCGGTTGATCTCTGGAAGCTGATTTTTCACGATTGGCGTATAGTCCGCATTGGTGACAACCATGACATTCTCGGGGGGTATCATTCCGTCGAGGCGGGAAACCGTTTCCTGAATCATGGTCTCTCCGCCAAACAAATTTAAAAACTGTTTGGGAAGGCTTCGGGTACTCTTGGGCCAAAAGCGGGTACCTGATCCGCCGGCCATTATTACGGCATAAGTCATATTTAAAGCGTTCTAAGTATAACGGTGTTTAAGTGTTAAAGTGACCTGGTCTCGATGAGTGTAAAAGAAAAATTCAGTGCCCTGAATGATACGGTTGCACAAGGAGATCTCAAATTGCTGACTCACACTACCTTAACAAGGAAGTGACAGTGCAGAATACAAACCATTAAACCAAAACGTGGGATACTTTCGTGAGGGAGAAGCTGAACGTGGAACCCTGATCCGGCTCGCTTTCTATTTTCAGCTCTTCACCGTGGGCTTCAATAATATGTTTTACGATAGAAAGTCCCAGTCCCGTTCCCCCTTTTTCTCGTGAGCGTGATTTATCCACCCTGAAGAACCGTTCTGTGACTCTGTTTATATCATTTCTGTCAATCCCTATTCCGGTATCACTGATATAGAGCCAGATCTTTTCGCTTTTTTTACGATTTTCCCGAATCCCCACTTCCACGTGGCCGCCTTCCCGATTGTATTTTATTCCGTTCTCGATCAGGTTAATCAATACCTGCTTGATCTGATTGCGGTCTGCCCTCACCTGCAGGTTTTTGTCAATATCCTTTACGATAATCTCCACATCTTCTTTCTGGGCCTTGTATTGAAGGCTCTCCACCACGTCAAGCACCACATCACGCAGATACATCTCCTGAAAATTGGATTTCATCTCGCCGGTTTCCAGCCGGGAAATTTCCATAAGATCTTTGGTTAGATAGATCAGTCTGTTTACGTTCCTCATCGCTTTTTTCAGAAACACTTCGTTCACTTCATCATCATGAACGGCACCATTCAATAGTGTTTCAATAAAGCCCTGAATGGCAAAAATAGGCGTCTTCAGTTCATGAGATATATCCCCGATAAATTCCTTGCGGTAGTTTTCAATCTTGTTGAGCCGGATAATCTCTTTTTCGACAAGCGTGCTTGCCCGGATTGTCTGAAGCAGAATGTAGTCTAGTTCATCCCGATTTTTGTTGCTCAGATCGTCGTATTCCTTGAATTTTTTTCTGGAGATATTTTTAATCACTTCATCAATGGCCTTTATCCGCCGGTTGTGCAGACCCGCAGAGATCAGGTAGATTACAAGGAAGGAGATCAGGAATGCGGATGCGGTAAGCAGGAGGAGCTCAGTCCGCGAGCTGTTGATTCCAAAGTGCAGAATGGCGGCCAGTGCCATAGCTATGGCAACCGCAGAGTAGGCTGCTGTTCGCAGAGAAATGATTGAAAAAAATCTCTTCTTCAATGAATTGAAAAACTGGTTAATCTTTAAACCGGTAACCGACGCCTTTCACGGTTTCAATATAGTGATCTCCCAGTTTTTCCCTGATTTTTCTCACATGGACATCTACGGTACGATCTACCACATAGATATTGTCTCCCCAAACCTTGTTGAGAAGCGTCTGACGATCACGAACCTTCCCTTTCCTGCTGGCCAGATAGTAGAGCAATTCAAACTCTTTTCGAGGAAGCTGAAACTCTTCCTCGCCGCGGGTAACAATATACCGGTCCTTGTCAATTTTAAGATCATGCACTTCCAGGACCTTCACTTCCTCTTCGGCATCTTCAAACCGGCGCAGCACTGCATTGATCCTGGACAACAATTTAGTGGTGCTGATGGGTTTGGTTATAAAATCGTCCGCTCCCTTGTCAAGCCCTTCGATCTCCGTTTTTTCATCACTGCGGGCGGTCAGAAATATGATGGGTATGTTACTCAGATCAGGGTCGGCACGCAGCTGTTCACAGGTTTCAATGCCATCCATTTTGGGCATCATGATATCCAGTAAAACCAGGTTTGGATGGTGCTCCCGCGCAGCTTTTATACCCTCAACGCCATTTTCGGCCTTGATTACGTTATACCCCTCTTTAATTAAATTGTACTCGATGAGATCAAGAAGATCCTGCTCATCATCTACCACTAGAACGGTTTTTTTAGACAAATCAGCCTTGATTAATTGCAGTTCTGATTCCGGATTCAATGACCCGGATAAATGTTAAGAGCTGTATGATACAAAGCAATTGTTAAGAAACTATTACCTCTTCATTTGGCCAAGAGCCTGTTTTACTACATCAGAAACCGATAGGTCGGCAGAACCTGACATAATTTGCTGAACTGATTGCTCTGCATCTTTTTTCCTGAAGCCAAGTGCCTCGAGGGCAGAAATTGCCTCCTCCCGTTTGCTTCTGGAAACTTTAGAGCCGGTAACCACGGATGGACCGGACTCATCAAACAGTTTATCCTTCAGCTCCAGAACCATTCGTTCTGCCGTTTTCTTCCCGATCCCTGAAATACGGGACAGTGCTGCCGTATCCTGAGTCACCATGGCTTCCATCAAGTCAGCTGCAGGCATTCCGGATAAAATTGTGAGTCCCAGTTTGGGCCCGATACCCTTAACGGTAATCAGTTTCTCAAACAGATTTTTCTCTTTTGCCGTCGCAAACCCAAACAACCTCTGATCGCTGTCGGTAATATGATGATAGATCAATATTCTAAGTTCCTTTCCGGGTTCAGGCAGGGTTTCGAGGGTCTGGCTGGATATTTCCACATTGTATCCCACGCCCCCAACATCAATGATGAGTTCTCCTTCGCTTCTGCTGTGAACAATGCCGTTTAAAAATGCAATCATAGGTAAGGTTGCCTCCTTCCGGAGGAATATTCATTTGATAACTTTCTTTGCTAATTAACTAAAAGCCAACTTTCCAATCTACTTCAGCAATACGATTAATGCTCTTTTACGCGGCCCGGATTATTTTGCACAAACGATTCCCAGCTGGATTTGCTGTTGTTCTGGTGCATTTTCTTGGTTCCCCGGGCAGATGATACCTTATTGGAGTTGGTGTGGTGACACCATGCAACCGCCAGTGCATCCGTGGCGTCAGATGAAAGCTTATGGTCAGGCAGCGACATCAGTTTATCGAGCATGAATGCAACCTGCTTTTTGCTGGCATTTCCGTTGCCAGTTATGGCTTTCTTCACTGCCTTGGGATAGTACTCCGATACCGGAATTTTTTGATTGGTAATGGCAAGTATCGCGGCCGCCTGGGCACGACCCAGTTTCAGCATGGCTAGCGGATCCACACCATAAACCGGAGTTTCAACGGCACACTGATCGGGTTCATAGGTTTTGAGCAGCCGGGTTACCTCATCAAAGATAAACTGCAGGCGGTCATTATGATCATCCATCTTCTCCATGCGAAGCACATCACAGACTTCTGCCAAATAGGATCCATTTTTCTCTACGAGGATTGCATATCCTGTTGTCCGGGATCCCGGGTCAATTCCAAGAATTCTGATTGCCATGTTGAAGTTGGGTGTATATCCAGTGAACTGCTCTGAAAGCTGTATTTAAGGAGAATCAGTCTTCGTCATCTGTATAGAGTTTTGCCAGATCATCAATCATCTCTTCTGAGATTCCCGATGTTACAAATCCGCCGTCATGATACAGGTTCTGCATGGTCACTTTGCGGGTCAGGTCTGAAAAAAGCGTGATGCAATAATCCGCACATTCATCGGCTGACGGATTCCCAAGCGGTGCCAGTTTTTCAGCAAATGTATACATGCCGTCAAATCCTTTGATTCCGGTTCCGGCCGATGTTTTGGTTGGAGCCTGTGAAACCGTATTCACCCGTATGCCGCGTTTGGCAAGGCGGCTGCCGTAATTTCTTGCGATGCTTTCAAGCAGTGCCTTGGCATCGTTCATATCAGAATACTTTGAAAAAATACGCTGGGCACCAATGTAGGAGAGAGCAACCACGCTTGCACCGTCATTCAGCAGTTCATTTTTTTCCGCATAATTCAAAACCTTGTGAAGCGAAATAGCCGATATATCAAGTGTCTGGTTAAACCAGGCGTAATTGAGATCACTGTATTCCTTCTTCTTTCTGATATTGGGTGACATTCCAATTGCGTGCAGAATAAAATCCACACCGCCCAATTCCTCCTTTGTTTTCTTCATCAGCTCATCCACTTCATCCTCTTTGCTTACATCACAGGGGATAATAGGGGCATCCGTTTCTTCAGAAAGTGCATCCAGTGTTCCAAGCCTAAGGGCAATGGGCGCATTGGATAATATAAAGTCAGCGCCCTCCCGCTTACACGCAAGAGCAATACGCCAGGCAATACTGCGCTCATCCAGCGCGCCGAAGATCATTCCTTTTTTTCCCTTCAGTAATCCATATCCGGTATCAGTCATCGTTGCAGGTCCGTTCAGTTTGTATTGAGATTGAGATCGATTGTTTAGCAGAAGATAACAAATCTGAGCTCCTGAAAAAGAACACGGTTACGCCATGAATAATACAGACATCATAATAATTCCGGTTTCAAGGCCGCATAATGAGGGCGTGGAAAACCCGCATGGATGAAATCTCCATTGTTTTGGAACCCCACTTTAAATAAGCCCTTGCCGGTATTCTATCGGCGGTTTACATGATAATAGAAGAGTAAAAAATATTCACAGCTGATGTTGATAATTGAAAGTGATGTCCGTACCTTTTGAGACTCTGCATCAATCGATGTTGGAACTCTTTACTTATTTACTCTAACGACTGTGTAATGTTTGAAGATTTGTCTTCTAAAATAGAATCAGCCGTTCAGACCCTTAAGGGTCAGTCCAGGATAACTGATGTTAATATCGCCGAAACCGTTCGGGAAATTCGGCGCGCTCTCCTTGATGCAGATGTCAACCTGGAAGTTGCCAGAGAGTTCACCAACAATATCAAAGAAAAAGTAATGGGATCCGGAGTTCTGACCAGCGTCAATCCGGGTCAGCAGTTCACCAAGATCGTTTATGACGAAATGGTGAGGGTTCTGGGTGAAACACGCTCTGATATTGCCGTAGCTAACACCCCTCCCACCGTAATTCTGATTGCGGGTCTGCAAGGTTCCGGTAAAACCACATTTACAGGTAAACTTGCACGGTATCTGAAGACCGAGAACAAGCGCAATCCGATTCTTGCCGCTGCCGATGTTTACAGACCTGCAGCCATCAATCAGCTTAAAACGCTTGCCGATGATATCAGTGTGCCGGTCTACTCCATCGAACAGAAAGATCCGGTGAGGGTAGCAAAGGAAGCTGTTTCCATGGCGAAGAGCCTGGCACTGGATACCGTTATTATTGATACGGCCGGACGTCTGCACGTGGATGAGAAGATGATGAATGAGGTGGCGGAGATCAAAAAAGCCGTCAATCCTGACGAAATTCTCTTTGTGGTGGATGCAATGACCGGCCAGGACGCCGTGAATACTGCCAAGGCCTTTAATGAAACCATCGACTTTGACGGTGTAGTGCTAACCAAGATGGACGGAGATACACGGGGCGGTGCAGCCTTGTCCATTCGTTCTGTGGTTGAAAAACCTATCAAATTTATGAGTACCGGTGAAAAGCTTGATGCTCTTTCACCTTTTTACCCGGATCGTCTGGCACAGCGGATTCTGGGGATGGGCGATGTGGTATCCCTCGTTGAAAAAGCCCAGAAGGAGTTTGATGAAAAGCAGGCTCAGAAGCTCCAGAAAAAGATCAAATCGGATAAATTTGATCTGAATGATTTCTACGATCAGATCCAGAAAATCAAGAAGATGGGTAATGTCGCCGATCTGGTGGGCATGATTCCCGGTGCCGGCAAAGCACTTCAGGATGCTGATTTAGACGAGGACTCTTTTAAACCGATTGAAGCAATCATCAGCTCCATGACTCCCGATGAAAGGGAAGACCCGACACTGCTCAACGGCAGCCGCAGAAGAAGAATAGCTAAAGGCTCCGGAACCACGGTTCGTGAAATCAACGAACTCATGAAGCAGTTCGACCAGATGAAGAAGATGATGAAGACAATGACAAAAATGAACAAAATGGGCCGGGCAGTTGAAGGCCTGAAAAACCTGCCTTTTGGGCGGTAAGAAAAGTATACGTAAACAAACCTTACAAGGAGTACATCATTGATTAAACTTAGATTACAACGAAAAGGACGAAAAAAGAGGCCATTCTACCATATTGTAGTGGCCGACAGCCGGTCTCCGAGAGATGGCCGGATCATTGAACGGCTTGGCCGATTTGACAACGTAAGCGAGAACAAGCAGCTTACCTATGATGAAGAAAGAGTCATTCACTGGCTCAGAATCGGTGCACAACCCAGCAACACCGTGCGAAATATCCTCCAGAAAGAGGGTATCATGTACAAGATGCACCTGATGCGCTGGGGCAAAAGCGATGAAGAAATTGAAGCCGCTCTGGAAGAGTGGAAAGCAGAGCGTGCTGCCCGTGATGCAGAGAAGGACGTGAGCAGAAAAGCCCAGCAGAAAGAACTGCTGAAAGCAGAAGAGAAAGAGTACAAGAAACAGCTCGAAGAGAAAGCTGCCGCTGCTGCCAAAGAGCTTGAGAAGAAAAAGGAAAAAGAAGCCAAAGCACAGGAAGAAGCTGAGTCTGAGGAAGTGGAAGAAACAGCTGCTGCCGAAACCGAAACAGAAGCTGCTGCTGAAGAGCAAGAGCAGGTAGAAGCGGAATCCGCTGAAGAGAAAGAAGTTGAAGCTGAAGCCAAGGCTGAAAAAGAGGAAGAGGCTGAGGCGGAAGAAGAAACGAAGACTGAAGCTGCTGCTGAAGAAGAAAAAGCCGAAGAAGAAGCGAAAGCTAAAACCGAAGAAGCAGTAGAAGAGGAAGAGAAAGAAGAAGCCAAAGCGGAAACGGCTGAAGCTGAATCTGAAGAAGCTGCCGAGGAAGAAGAGGCTGAAGAAGAAGTAAAAGCTGAAACGAAAGCCGAAGAAGCTGAAGCGGAAGAGAAATCAGCAGAAGCACCTGAAACTGTTTCTACCGATATGAATGCCACTGAGGCAATCGATCATATCAAAAATACACCGCTTGAAGAGCTGAAAGGTTTTGTTCCTGAAGATGAGGAACGCGTTACCGTACAGCGCGCATGGGAAGCCAAGCAGGCTGAGTAAAAACCGTAACGGTTATCATCAAACCGGCCCCTATGGATACATCGGATCATTTCCGTTTTATAGAGATCGGCCGGTTTGGGAAGGCTCATGGACTCGATGGTGAAGTCCGGTTTCTTCCAAAAGACCCGTTTAAACCAGTACTGTTTGACCGAATTCCGATTTATTACATGAAGAATCAACGGTCAGATATGGTTCCTGTCCGGCTTGTAAACGCCAGGACAGTTCAGAAACAGAAGCAATTATCGTTCTTTGTACAATTTGATGTGATCGCCAGCCGCACGGATGCGGAAGAGGCAATGGACAAGGCACTCTACGTGAATCGTTTAGAACTGGAGTCCGTCATTGACACGGATGAACATTCAGAAGAACCGGATATGACCGGATATAGCGTAATCTGTGATGGAAGCGAACGGGGTAAGGTTTTAGATGTACTCGAAAATCCCGCTCATCCCATTCTGGAAATACGATATGGGTCAGGATCACTGCTCGTCCCGTTTGTGGATGAATACGTTACCGGTGCTGATCATGAAAAAGGTGCTCTTTACTGTAGAAATCTGGACCAGCTGATCTGAAAGCCATGTTGCGAATAGATATCCTTTCCGGTGTTCCCGACCTTCTCAGGAGTCCCCTTGAGCATAGTATTGTTGCAAGGGCACGAAAGGAGAATCTCACCGAGATTTACATTCATGATCTGCGTGAATACTCGGATGACAAGCATCGTAAAATCGATGACTATCCCTATGGTGGCGGAGCCGGTATGGTATTGTCTCCTCAGCCCATTTTTTCATGTATTGAAATGCTGATGTCTGAAAGAGACTATGATGAAATCATATTTACAGCAGCAGACGGCGCTCCGTTTAAACAGCAGCATGCGAATGAGCTTTCTGTAAAGAAAAACATCATTATTTTATGCGGCCATTATAAAGGAGTTGATCAGCGGGTACGTGACAGATTGATCACCCGTGAATTTTCTGTTGGTGATGTCGTTTTATCCGGCGGTGAACTGCCGGCGCTGATGATAACAGATGCCATTGTAAGACTGTTGCCCGGTGCATTGGGAGATGCAGAAAGTGCCCTGACCGATTCTTTTCAGGATGATCTTCTTGAACCGCCGGTTTATACGAGGCCTGCCGTTTTTAAAGGCGATGCCGTACCGGATATACTTCTGTCCGGCGATCACAAAAAAATTGAACAGTGGCGTTCTGAAAAAGCGATTGAGCGCACCCGGGAACGAAGACCCGATTTATACAAACAATTTAAAAAGACAAACTAAAGCCCAGTAACGAGGACAACAACATGGACAAACTGAAACTTGTAGAACAGACCGTAGTACGCGACGATATACCGGAGTTTACTGCCGGCGACACTGTAAATGTTCATTACCGTGTTCGTGAAGGGGAGAAGGAACGTATCCAGCAATACGAAGGCGTCGTTATTAATGAGCGCGGAAGTGGTGCAAACAAAACGTTTATCGTTCGTAAAATGTCCGGAAGCGTGGGCGTTGAAAGGATTTTCCCTCTCTATTCACCCTTTATCGCGAAAATTGACGTGAAGAAAAAAGGGCGCGTTCGCCGTTCCAAACTTTTCTACCTTCGCGAAAGACGCGGCAAATCTGCCAGAATCCGCGAAAAAGATTCTATCAATAAAAAAGATAACAAAGAGTAAATTTAGTTCGGCAGTTTCTGCCCAATCAATACTCCGTTATCCATTTTCTTTTCAGGTAAAGCATCATAAACAGATGCTTTACCCGGAATTGAATCTATATGATTCTGTCTACTTCTGAGAATAGCTACAGACATACCGGCTAAAAACCAATTTCAGAAATCATGAATATTATATTATTTGGCCCTCCCG
>JAWVZW010000016.1:0-13624 GCA_033721975.1 Balneolaceae bacterium | reverse complement strand
CTTCTTTTATGACAAAAAAGCCTCCCCAGGGACGGGTTCGGTCTTCTGTTTCGACCTCTAATCCACTACTTGCCAACAGGTCTGATGCATTCTCAAAAATAGTTTTCTTTTCCACTTCAATAAGCCATTTGTTGGATGAATGATGACCGGACTAATAACTGATTTAATAGACCGGTCTTACCGGCTTCGCGTATCCACGCCGGTAAACGTCATTTTATTCGGGGTCAAAACTCAGCATATCTAACACGAAGATCAACACTTTAATCAAAAAGTCATCCAACTGAATTGGGCTTCAGGGTGATTTTATTATGGAGAAGTGCAGTGTTTACTTGGAATCCCGGAGAGGGTTAGCGGTATTGAAATTCCTGAAATGAAGAGTTCTCTATAAATCTCAATTGTATGATTTCCAGAGGATTATTTATCTGTTATCGTATGCAAAGAGTATTTAGGATACGATATCGATCTTCTTTTCTTCCAGGACCTTTTTCATCTCATTAAAGGTAATGGGCTTTACCAGGTAGCTCACATATTTCGTTTCATCGGCCAGGTTTCTGTGATAATTGTCTGAGTTGCCCGTAATGTAAATTACAGGTACGTCTTCTTTCTCCTGAACCTTCTTCACCACATCTATACCCGTAATTCCTTCACCCAGTACAATATCAACCAGCATAAGGTCCGGTTTAAAATCGACGATGGTTTCAAGGGCGCTTTCACCGGTATAGGCTTTTTTGATCTTACTATAACCCAGATTTTTCAGCATAATTTCCAGGCTCATGGCCAGGATCATGTCGTCTTCTATAATGAGTACACGCATAAAAGTCTTGATTCCTTCTGTTTAATTACTGAACAGTTCATTCATATGAATGATGGAACTGCTTGATCCCCGGATATTCATCTTCTTGAAATTGATTCGAATTTCCGACTTGCCATTTTTTGAGATGTTCATGCTTCCATTGATTTGAGAAAGGAAGATTTTAATCAACGTCTGGTAGAAACTTGTAAAACCCTCGCCCGATTCGATCTCTTCCATCCTGATTTCTTCTCCTTGAATAAAAAGGTCGACGTTCAGATCTCTTTCTCTTAAAGTCACCTTGAGTTTAGAAAGATCTTTTTGATCCCTCATGATGACGTTCATTAGCTCATTAATGGCCAGTCCAAAGGGGACAGATTGATTCAGGTTAAGTATCACCGGACCTAAATCCATATCAAACATCACATTACGTCCGTTCGTGATGCTCTTTTGCGGCAATGCTTCAAGTATCGTTTTCAGATACTGATCAAAGCGGATCTGTACCACATCCTCTTTTTCGTAAAGACTTTCATGGATTTTGGCAATGGAGAAAATTCGGCTTCTTACTTCATTCAGCTTGTATTGCATTTGGGGATCGTTCTCTTCCATGATCTGGAGATCTATCAATCCTGCAATGATTGCCAGGTTATTTTTTACACGGTGATGAACCTCCTGCAGCAGAATATCTTTCTCCTTCAGGGACTTTTGGATGCGCGCTTCCAGCTCTTTCTGTTCTGTAACATCCACATATATTCCATACGCTCCCACTACCTTATCACCCTCGAAGATTGGAATCGTGTTGATGATGGTATTCAATGGTTTCCCATCGCGGGTATATCGGATTGACTCTTTTTTCATAACGTTGCCGGCGAAAACCGCATCGTTAAAATTCTTGTTTTTCTCGCGCTCTCCCTCTTCAACGATCAACTTATCAAGAGACTCACCAATGATTTCCAGTTTGCTGTATCCAAAGAGGCGGGTAAAACTTTCATTGACCTTGGCTACCCTTGCATCTGTATTCAAGAGAACCATTCCAAGCGGCGAACTTTCAAAAAGCTGCGAGATCAGTTCATAATTCTTATCCTTTTCTTTTTCTGCCTTAAGGATGTCGGTAATATCAGTTCCAGTACCTACCAGATATTTTCTTCCACGACTTTCAAAAGAATTACCATAAAAGTGGTAATGTCGCTTACCTTTGCTTTTCGACATCACTTCTGTAATCACATGCCCCATTCCGCTTTCAAACGCTTCCCCAACAATTGCCGCTACACGCTTTTGGTCTTTGGGCACTACAATGCCGAACACGTCACTTCCATATAGATCCTCGCTATCATAACCGAGCTCTTCCATAAAGGAATTGTTCCATTGGATCAGCTTGTAGTTATCATCAATTACAAAAAAAGCATTTGGGATACTATCTAAGGCTGCCTTTGTAAATCTTTTTTCTTCCTGAAGATTTTGAAGACTTTCTTTTTCTACCGTTTTATCCCTGAATGTATTGATGGTTCTTGTGTCACCATTTTCATTTCTATAGAGCACGGATGAGACTTCTACGGTAATTAACGAACCATCTTTATGTACATATTCCCTTTCGCCTTCGTAAATAGAGTTCTCATCTCGCGTACGATACATTCTGGAATTATGAGGGGATTTCATATCCACGATCAGGTCTCTGCCCCCCTTAAGCAATTCATCCCTCGTATAACCCAGAATTTTGCAGGCAGCCGGATTCACATCGATAATTTCACCTTCCGGAGTACCCAGAATTATACCTGCAAGCGTGTTTTTAAAATGCTGGCTGTAGATCTCTGAAGATTCACGTAAAATCCGCAAAGATTCCATATTCCGGGTATCGTTCTCAACCATTAACAATACCTCCCCGTTTTCATCATAACGGGTCACCGATATCTTAAACCACCTTTTTTCCTCACGACTCTTCATGCATGGAAGTGTCAGGACAAACTTTTCCTTTTCATTATCAATGACACTCCGCAATCCAAAAAACAGTTTCAGGGCGTAATCATTGCCATCCTGGATGAGCTTTTGGCATCTTTCAAAGTAGTTTTCAAATTTATCATCTCCCCCATACCACAGACACTCTGCGTCCGGATTTATCCACTGCCGGTTAGACATCAATAACTTTCCCTGAGCATCAAGAATGGCTGCAGCCCCCGGCAGCGCATTGATCATAAGAGAATTCGAATCAGACATTTCAGAGTCCACATTTTTATACAACCACCTTTCATTCAAAGGCAAAAATCACTGTTAGTAATTAAGATCGTGACTTTGTTTTTAATACAACTGACGTAAAAACCTTATTTTTCTTCTACTTATTATTCACAAAAGAACTACGAATAATACCTAGGCATTAACACCTACTTAGGATCCAGGGGCAGGTAAGTTCCGCCTGAAAGAACTTCTTGTATAGCCTGGATCAATTCTGTCCGCGAGGGATCATAAGTCAGATAGCCGTCAACCCCCTCTTCAATAATTGGCCGGATTAGTTCAGGCAGAGTATAAATATGCAGTGCGATCACTTTTGAATTCGGGAAGCAGGATTTTATCACAGAGATAACCGCCTTTGGCCTGTGATGTGTACTCATTAAGTCCAGGAGGCAAAGATCAATCTTTTCAGCATTCGGCACTTCGTCTAGCTGATCAATTTCATATATGTTAATAACAGACTGTCGCTCAAGACTTTCTGAAATCATCGAAGAAAGGATTTCAGCCCTGGGGGTTCTCTGACTTATTATAATGATATTTGATTCTGTCCCGATAGCCATACTCTAAAGCTAATTGTCCGGCTAATTCACGTCTATTAGACAAAAAGCCTATTTTGTCTTACTGGAGATAGGTGTTTTCACTTAGTTATTTTTCGGACTGCTATTCATCCTTAGGTGATACCAGATTATGCTGGAAAGCAAATTTTACCAATCCGGCTGTATTTCGGGCGCCGGTTTTTTGGAGCAGATTACGTCGGTGAGCATCAACGGTACGGCTGCTGATAAATAATTTTTCTGCAATCTCCTGATTTGTGTACTCCTGAACAATGAGTTCAAGAATTTCCAATTCTCTGTCTGTAATATTAATGGGGTCTGTACTTGTAGATTTCCCTTTACCCTTTATGAGATCCTTCATGATACTTTCAGTAGCTTCATCACTGAAGTAATGATTTCCATCCATAATCGTATGGATGGCTTCTTTGAGTTCACCTCTGCCTGCGCTTTTCATGATATAGCCCGATGCCCCGGCTTGAATCATTTGTCGGATATGAAGATCATCATTACTCATAGTCAGAGCCAATACCTTTATATCAGGGTACTTTTCCATCACTTTACGGGTGGTTTCTATACCGTCCATCTCCGGCATATTGATATCCATGATAATTAAGTCGACATGCTCTTTCTTTAATTTTTCCAGGACCTCTTTACCATTTTCCGCCGTTAAAACGACATCAATACCGGTTTGTGGTTCCAGCATCAGCTTTATTCCGTCTTTGACGATTTTATGGTCGTCGGCCAAAAGTACTTTTATATTTGCCATACGACGAACTAGGTTTTTTGGATTGGAATAATGACGGATACGATGGTTCCCCTCCCTGGTGTACTTATAATATCCATATTTGCAGCCATTGCAGCAACTCTGGTTTTAATACTCTGCAGGCCGATTCCCCCTTCCGACTGAATCTGATTGACATCAAAACCACAGCCATCGTCTTCTATCGTAAGTAAAATTTCTCCCATTGAGTAGATGTTTTGGACGTTGATATTCTTTGGTTTTCCATGACGAATCGCATTGCTGATTGCTTCCTGTGCTATCCTGTATAGATTAATCTGAATGTTGTCCGGTATGTCGATCCCATCCAATTTTTGAAAGAGGTAAAAGTTTATATCATTATTAACCTTAAGCTGGTTGATGAGTGCCTCCAGAGCCAGTTCCAATCCATAATCCTGTATTGCCTTTGGCAGCAGGTTCTGCGAAATATTCCTGGTTTCAGATATGGCATGATTGAGCAGCTGAAGTCCGTTTTTGAAAGTTGCTGATAGGTCATTCGAGAGATCATCAGCGTCCTCGTATACGGTTTCCAGATTCATGTTTGCGGCCGACAAATATTGCCCCAAACCATCATGCAGTTCCTTGGCGATCCGCTGCCGCTCTCTCTCCTCTCCTTCCAGTATGGCACTGATTGCCCGTTCTTCGGCTTTTCGCTGTTCGGTTATATCATTTGCGATGACAAGCCGCTGAACTTTATTTTTATAAACGATATCCGAGGCAGAAATTTCGATGAGCAATCGCCTTCCGTCTTTCGTCAGATGCCTTGATTCAGTAAATGTAATTTCTTTGGATTTTCGATTTTTGTTCGAAATCCTTTTTACCTCTTCTGCTTCGGTTGGATCATGGAGTTCAAAAATGGTCATCTCAAGAAACTCTTCTTTACTGTACCCATATTTTTCACGAGAGGCATTGTTGGAGGCGGTAAAATAATACGTGTCCGGGTCGTAGATCCACATGGGCACAGGGTTTTGCTCAAACAAAAGCCGATACTGTTCTTCAGACTCTTTTAGCTGCTTCTCCGCTACACGCTGTTCCGTCACATCTTTTGCTATTACCAGCCGCTGAACTTTATCCTTATATGTTATTCTGGACCCTGAAATTTCTACGATAAGACGTTCTCCGTCTTTGGTAACCTGATTCCAGGTGTCGAATCCGGTACTTGTTTTTTTCAGACTCTTGCTAATTTCATCCATTATGGCTTCAAGCTCCTCTTCAGGGTGAAGTTCATAAATTTTCATTTTCATGAACTCCTTCGGTGTATAGCCGTAACGTTCAACAGCAGCCTTGTTTACTGCGATGATAGTCAGGGTATCCGGATTATAGATATACATAGGCAATGGGCTTCGCTCAAAAAGAAGCCGATACTGCTCCTCCGATTTTTTCAATTCCTGCTTGGCAAGCTCATCCGTTGTAATGTCCGTTATGGTTCCGATTAAATTGATCGGTTTACCGGCATCATCCTTAATGAAATAACCTTTATCCATAACGATTCTGTATTCATCCTTTCCATTCTTTAACCGGTACATTTCAGACCATGATTCATCTCTTTCTGAGATTGCATTTAATAAACTGGTTAAGGTTTTTTCCCGGTCATCCGGATGAATTTTTTCTTCCCACCATTCCAGGTTATTTTCCACATCTGGTTCATCATAACCGAAGCGATAAACCCACCCTTCACTCCACCAGACCTCCCCTGAATCAATGTTGAAGTCGTACAGCACGTCATTTGCACTTCTTGCGATGAGCTCAAAACGGTTTCTTTCGCGGCTCAGCGCCTCCTGATATTCCAGCATTTGTGTTACATCCACCATTGCTCCGATAATTCTGTTGAGCTCTCCGTCTTCATCATATATTAAAACGGCATTATCGCGGACCCTGCGGATGCTGCCGTCAGCAGCTATAAACTTATATTCGTTTTCCCAATGGGTTTCATTCTGATTTTCAGCAACATTCATACTCTTAATGACCCGTTCCCTGTCTTCCTCATGGATATGGTTTTGCCAGAATTCTAAATCTCCTTCGTACTGTTCCCGCTTATATCCCATAACCGACTCTATCCCTTCTCCCCACCAAAGATCCTGTTCAACGGGATTCCATTCCCAAACAACATCCGATACGGTATTCGCCGCCAGCTCAAATCGTTGTCTCTCTCTTGATATTTGGTTCTGAATGGATTTCAGTTTGCTGATATCCTGTACCGTTGAAATCTGGTATATCTGGTCTGTGTCAGATTCATTGACAATAGAGAGATTCACTAATCCATAAAATTCCGAACCGTCCTTACATCTCAGTTTGCTCTCAAAAGAGATATAACCCTGATCATTCAGTACTTTAATCCGGGATGAATGCTTTTCTTTTTCAGAATCCGTGTACAATTTTTCATTGACGTTCAGCCCTTCCATTTCCTCCGGTTGATAACCAAAAAGATCCGCATAAGCATTATTCAGACGCAGCAGCTCCCCTGTTTTGTTATCTATCACAGCAAGAGCTGTCTTGGATTTCATAAATACGTTTGCCAACAGCCTGTTTTCCCGCTCATACTTCAGGCGTTCAGTCATATCCCGGTTCACCGCAACGATGTCCCCAACATCACCATCTTTATTTCGGATAAGTACTATAGAACTCAGAATTTTGACTGATTTACCATTTGCCCCGGTTTGATAAAGTACCCCTTGCCAAAAACCGGTCTCAACAAGATCCCTGTAGAGACTCTCGCCGGTAACACCCGGCTCGTAACTGGTTTCAATCACGCTGTCTATATGTTTACCGATTGCTTCTTCGGAAGTGGTCCCATAAATTTTTTCTGCAGCTTTATTCCAGGATACAATTCTAAATTCTTTATCCAGAGATAACACCGCGTCAGATACATGAGATAGAAGTGAAGCCTGGTATTGAAGAGTCTCTTCGTATACCTTCCGATCGGTGATATCAATATGTGTGCCTACCAGCCGGGTCGGCCTGCCATCCTCATCCCACTCAACAGCTTTACCTCTGTCGAGAATGTACACCCAGTGTCCGTCTTTGTGCTTCATCCGCACTTCACATTCATAAATGCTTTTTCTGCCTTCAATGTAGTCTTCTACAGCCTTCACAAAGACAGGGTAGTCTTCCGGATGAACAAGTTTATCCCAGGTCTTGATACTGATAGGCTCAAGTTCTTCAATTGTATATCCAACCAGGTCAGCCCATATCTCATCAATTTTAACTTCGCCTGTTTGAGGATGCCACTCCCATTTACCAATATTGGCGCTTTTCGTGGTCAGTGACACCCATTCCTCATTTTGGCGAAGCTGGCTTTCCATCTCAGAACGCTCTGTAATATCATACCCCATACCCATGATAGTATTATCCGAGAGTCGAATATTAGACCACAGCTGTTTCCGGATATCACCATTTTTTGATCTTACACTATATTCCCTCCATTCCCCATAGGGTTGGCTCATTTCCTTTTTCACTTGCTCTCTATAATCGGGGTCAGGATAGGCCAGATTTATGATATCTTCATTTTGCAGATCATGATTGCTCCAACCCAGCACTTTCTCGAACTCTTTATTTACAGTAATGACTTCGATATCCGGATTGTATAAAATCACAAGCACCGGAATTTTGTCTATCAGCTTTTCAAATCGCTCCCTTTCAAAATCAAGCTCACTCTCAAGCTCTTTGTTTGCAGTAATATCAATTGTGACTCCGTTTACCGTATCGATCTGCCCATTCGTATAACGCGGCTCACCCTTCGACCAAAGCCACTTGATGGTGCCGTCGTTATTCAGCACCCTGTACCTGACATCAAACTGGTTTCTTTCTTCAATCGTGCGGGCCACATTTTCTTTATACTTGTCTAAATCTTCCGGATGAATCCGCTGATAAACATCTTCCAGCTTCATGTCATAATCTTCATCGTAACCAAACATTGAATTATGATTCTCTGATTTGACAAAGCTGTCTTTGAAGGGATCATATTCCCAGACACTCATATTTGCAGAATCCAGAGCAATATCCAGGCTTCGTTTCTGATTCTGCAGCTTAATATTGCTTTTAGACACGTACTTCTCGTAACTCTTGATCATCCAATAAAGCGCTACAGCAGTAATTGTTACGTAAAAAACTCCTTTTACAGTCTGTAACAGGGACAGCATTTCCTCGCTGGTTGCAGTCCACTCCAGGAGAATGTCTGTCGTAGTAATCCACAGGATGGCAAAAACGAGATAGATCAGCGAAATTCTGAACGGTGTAAACTTCATAGCTTCTTAAATAAAAGTTATCTCACCTTACAACATAGACCGGTTTGTGTCAAATGGTACGATAAGCCGCATACAGAAAAGATACCTCTCTCAGGTCTCAAATAGCAGCAGAAATCACCACTTGCCTTCTTTTACCGGATAACTCCCCAGAAGTTTAAAAAACGGGGCATTTCTCTCAAGCTGTTTCAACCCATCAGCCAGGCGGGGCTCATCTATGCTGCCTTCAAGATCCAGGTAAAAGAGCGACTGCCATGGGTGACCGGGTCTGGGCCTGGATTCAAGCTTGCTCATATTGACTCCGCAATCAGCCAGTATATTCAGGCTCTTCAGCAGTGCACCTTTTTCATGAATCGTGGCAAATATCAGCGATGTTTTACAGTTCAGCTGCGGATCGCATGCGACGGGCTCCTTCGAAACCACGACAAAACGGGTAAAGTTTTCCTTCTGATTGGCCAAATCTCTCTCAAGAATCTGCAGTCCATAAATTTCGGCTGCATAGGCGCTGGCAATGGCGGCCTGCGACAGATCTCCGTCATCGCGTACCTTGCGTGCAGCCATGGCCGTATCAAAATAGGATTCAACATGGCAGCGTGTGAGGCCCGCTAAAAACCGGGAACACTGGGCAATAGCCTGGGGATGCGAAAGCACTCTTCTGATATTCGACACCTCCACCTTTTCACAGCCCATCAGGCAGTGAATCACTCGAAGTACCTCCTCCCCGATTATATAAAGATTTTTGGCCGCCAGCAGATCGTACGTGTCATTTATGGATCCCGCTGTTGTATTTTCAATGGGAAGGATGGCCACATCCACCTGTTCTTCATCTACTGCTTCTGCCGCCTGATCAAAACGGGTGTAGCCAATGCATTCCACATTCTCATATCTCTGCTCAAAATGACGCATTGCGGCCTGATGACTAAAAGCTCCGTCAGTTCCCTGGTAAGCTACGCGTATGGTTCGTTCAGCAGATTTTTTGTTTTGATGATCCACCAATGCGTGGGTCTGAAAGCGTACGGAATGATGGATAATTTCACGAAAAAGCTGCTCAAGGAAATACGGATCCACTCCCGCCTCGGTTCCCATTTTCCGGATGTTTTCGAGAAGCTCTTCTTCTCTCTCCGGATCACGGATATCGTCCGATTTCTCAATTTTACCGGCAATGACTTCTTGTATGATTCGCTGACGCTCACCCAAAGCTTTCACGATGGTCTCGTCCAATCGGTCGATTGTATGTCGTATCTCAGAAAGTTTATCGTCTTTGCGGGTCATTCCAGATCGATTACCGGACGTTTAACTTTAACTCTTCCATGCGTTTCATCACCTTATCGCGCCCTAATTTACGAAAACGTTCGGGCAATAGCGCTTTGCTGGTACTCTCAATAACTGCAGCCAGGGTTTGAAGCTCCACCTCTTCCGGATATGTGGGGGGAAGGAAATCCTCAAACACCTCGTCCAGCATGGCTGGTTCTACCTCCGACTTTCCTGACGAAGCGGCCCTGAACTTTGCACGGGTAAGTGCTGCCTCCATATCGGCCCCGGAGTAGCTGGTTTTCCCTTTTCTAACTACATCGGGAATATATTCCTCCGACATTTTTAATCCGGTTTTCTTCTTCATCACATTAAACAGCTCCACGCGTTCCTCCTCACTGTCAGGCGGAAACAGTGCAATGTGCTCTTCCGCACGCCCCTGCCGCTTCAGGTCAATCGGCATCAGGTCGGGACGAGCCGTCATCAAAAACCAGATGATTCTGCCGCGGTTCGTAGTATCACTCATTGCAGTGGCTATTTGCGAAAACACTCTGCTGGAGACCCCGCTATCACCCGAAGCATTCCGATTTCCGAGGTATGCATCCGCCTCATCAATCATAACCGCAACCGGTGCCATTGCCCGGAGCAGGTTCAGGATTTTCTCCAGATTGCCTTCGGTCACGCCCTGCCACTGGCTTCTGAAATTTTTCAGTTTCACCATGGGAATACCTACATCCCCCGCAAAGCAGGTTACCAGAAACGTTTTGCCCGTTCCGACAGGGCCGCATACCAGATATCCCATTGGTAGAACATCACGACGGCCGTTCTTCAGGGCCTGCACTGCATCCCGCAGGTGTTTTTTCACGGAACTGTGTCCGGCAACATGATCGAGTGATCGGTTTGTTGGAACAAACTCAAGAAGCCCATACGCTTCGGCTTCAATCAGCTCCTTTTTGGTGTCCGTGAGCGATGTAAAGGTAATTTTCTCCTCGTTTTCCCTCGCATTTGAAAGAATACTCTTCAGCTTGAGAAACCCAAGTCCCGCCGTCATCTGTGCAACAACCGGCTTGGGTACATCGGAGATCTTTTCAAACTCATCCGATGTAGCATCGTAGGAAAGATAGTCCAGCCGCTCGTCCTCATTGGGAAGCGGAATCCGGATTTCCGATGAATAGGGATTTTGAACCAGATTCCGGTTTACGTCCGACAGGTTTTCTGTGAGCAGAACGGTAGTAAAATCCGAAGCCAGAAACAGTGAATCGTGAGCCCATTTCAGAAGATAAACCAGTGCATTTCTGTCTTCGCTTCCAGTACTGCCCGCCTCATTAGCCGGGACAATTGTTTCGGCAAAATCCACGATAAGTGCGACACTCTTTTGCTGGTCGAGCCTGATCCTGAAATATTGCTCCAGGACTGAAAATGCACCTACCGGATCCTTGGGAAGCTTTTTGGAGTAAGTGGTTCCGGCAATGGTATCTCTTCCGGATAGCGCCAGACTAAAATCACGCTGGGAATCCTCATCCCTGAAATAGATCCCCGATGAGCGGTCATAAAAAATGACAATATCCCGTGCACCGAAAAATTCCTCTGCCAGAAATGTTTTCAGCCTCAGGAAATTGCGTCCGTCTGCATCACCGGCCGGCACAAGGTCGTGCACGTTGCCATGGAGAATAAACTGGTTCAGGGTACGGCTGAGATATTTCTTGGCGAATTCCCTGGCCCATTCAGGATAGTATTCTAACATAATGTCTTGGTCTAGTCGTGATGCGGTTCAAAAAGCCGGGATGGCAGAGCAGGATTACTCTTCCTCACCCAGAACCAGTTTTACTGTTTCCAGCCTGTTTGGAGTAGCTTTGCTGATAATAAACTTGTTCCCGCGTATCTGAATCTCTTCGTTCACTTTAGGGATCCGGCCGGTATGGTTGATAATATACCCTGCAAGTGTCTCAAACTCATCCTCCTCTTCATCGCTGAGCTCGATTTCCGGATACTTCTCCTCAAGTTCGTCCAGCTCCACGTTACCGGATATCACAAATGTACGCTCAGAGATCTTCTTGATGACATCCTCATCCTTATCATACTCATCCTGTATATCTCCCACCACTTCTTCAATCAGATCCTCGATCGTGACCATTCCGGCGGTACCTCCATACTCATCAATAACAATGGCAACCGATACATTGCTTTGACGAAATTCCTGAAGAAGATCTTTCGACTTTTTGGAGGAAGGAATCAGTTTTACGGGACGTAGGATTTCTGAAACGGAAGACGGATTGTTGAACATGTCGTAGGCAAATACCACGCCGATTACATCATCAATGGTATCCTGATATACCGGTACTTTTGAATAACCGGACGAAATAAATGTATTCTTCAGATCCTCAATTGAGGTATTTTTTTCAACCGCGATAATTTCCGTTCTGGGTACCATCGTCTCTTTAACTCTTTTGTTGGAGAGTTCCAGAACGTTGTGCAAAATGGTTGAATCCTCCTCGTCGATATCCTGTCCGCCGCCGCTGTCACGGAGCTCTTTGAATATCATTTCAACATCCTGCCGTCGGAATACCTTTTCACTTCTTTCGCTGCCCACACGAAATAATTTCACCAGCACACCGGATGCCGAGTTCGACACAAAGATCAGCGGCCTCAGAACCACATTCAGCATCCTGAGGGGGATGGCAATAACCTTCACCATAAAATCGGCCTGGGTGCGAAATATCGCCTTCGGCACAATTTCACCAAACAGCAAAATGAGAACGGAAGCAGCAATCGTCTGGAGCATCAAAACCATTGCCTCTGACGGCATACTTCCAAAGATGGAACTGTATCCGGCCTCTATGGGATCAGCCAGGAAGATGGCCATCAGGGTTGCATAGAGAACATTCACAATGTTGTTGCCAACAAGCGTGGTGGTAAGGAAGGTGGATGGGTTCTCACTGAAAAAGGCAATCGATCGACCCTGAAGTGAATTCTTTCGTGACTCGATTTCGACCTTTAACCGGTTAGCAGAGACAAATGCCATCTCTGACCCGGAAAAAAATCCGCTGAGCAGAACAGTAAGAGCTATAATCAGAACTTCAGTCATAAATTAAGATAGGATATTACTGCCCTTTAAAATCCGGCTTACGTTTCTCCAGAAATGCGGAAGTTCCTTCTTTGAAATCCTCCGTATCACAAAGCTCTGCAAAAAGTGACGCCTCTTTATCAAATCCACCCGGGGTGCCGGATGCATGAACCGCCGCAATAGCTTTTGAAACGGCTACCGGTCCGTTCTTCATGATTTTACCGGCAAGTTTTTTTGCCTCTTCCATTGCATTCTCAGCCGGGTAAACGCTATTCACAAGACCCAGTGACATTGCCTCTTCGGCTTTTACCTGTCCACCCGTCAGTATCATTTCCATTGCTTTTGAGGGGCCCACCAAGCGAGGCAGACGCTGTGTGCCGCCATAACCCGGGATAAGACCCAGGCCTACTTCCGGCAATCCGAAGACGGCATTTTCAGTGGCAATCCGGATATGACAGGCCATGGCAAGTTCTGCACCGCCTCCCAGAGCGTAGCCGTTAACTAGTGCGATTACGGGTTTACCCAGGTTTTCATAACTGCTGAAAACGTTTTGTCCGCGTTTCGACAGTGTTTCTCCCGCAGCCCGGTCCAGGGTATTCAGCTCTTTAATATCTGCTCCCGCAACAAATGCCTTATCACCTGCGCCGGTGAGAATGACAACCCTGACCTTCTCATTATCCCTGAGATCATTGGCTGCCTTTTCCAGTTCATCCAGAACGGTGG
>JAWVZW010000015.1:0-14016 GCA_033721975.1 Balneolaceae bacterium | reverse complement strand
TGAATTCACCCCTATAAAAAAAATGAGCGACAAGCTGGAAATCTCTTTTCATTTTCTGACGAAGATACTTCAGCAGCTTACAGCGAACGGTCTTTTGGAATCATTTAAAGGACCGAATGGAGGGGTAAAGCTGACTAAACCAGGCAATAAAATAGCTCTTATTGATGTTGTACTGGCTATTGATGGTCCTGATTTATTAACAGAATGCGCTCTGGGTCTGCCGGGCTGCGGTCTTAAAAACCCCTGTCCCCTCCACGATAAATGGGCGGAAACCCGGGATGGTATCCGCATCATGCTGCAAAATACATCGCTGAAGGATATGGTTGAAAAAGGGAAGCTGGAAAACCTTCGTTTAACAGAAGACGGCGATTTTGAAGAGCTTCTGAGAGACTGAACAGTTTAAAGAGTTTTAAGTATGAATATCAGCAGTAAATCCCTTAAAGAATTGATTCAAAAGTACAATGTACCCGGACCCCGGTACACCTCCTATCCGACAGCCTTGCAATTTACTGACCAATTTGAAGACGCCGATCTGATTTCAGAGCTGCAAAAAAGAGCCGCTTCAGAAAGTAAACTGTCACTCTATATTCATATTCCATTCTGTTTCTCGCTTTGCTGGTATTGCGGCTGTACGAAGGTCATTACACGCGATCAGGACAGGGCCGATGTCTACCTGGACTATCTTGAAAAAGAGTCTGACCTGATTAAAAAAACACTGCATCCGGATTCGGTCGTTGAACAGGTGCACTTTGGAGGCGGCACGCCCACTTTTCTGAATCCCGGTCAGATTATGAGGCTGGGTAACATTATTCAGAATCACTTCACTCTATCCGATTCTGCTGAATTTAGTGTAGAAATAGATCCGAGACGGGTTACCCGGGATCATATTCTTGCACTGGCGGATATCGGCATGAATCGGGCATCGCTGGGCGTTCAGGATACCAACGAGGAAGTGCAGAAGGCCATCCATCGTATTCAGCCTCTGGAAAAAACAGCAGAAGTCACCAGATGGCTTCGGGAAGAAAAGGTGCAAGGAATCAACTTCGACCTGATCTACGGGCTTCCTAAACAGAGTCTGAAAACATTCTCAAGAACGATTGAGGATGTGGTTTCATTGGATCCGGACCGTTTCGCGGTTTACAGCTATGCCCATCTGCCATCCATCATGCCGGCGCAGAAACTCCTGAACGAGGAAGAATTTCCGTCTGCCGATGAGAAACTGAAGATGCTGGTTCATGCAGTACAGGTTCTTCCGGAAAAGGGATATCGGTTTATTGGCATGGATCACTTTGCGAAGGATGAAGACGAGCTGAGCCATGCGCTTGATGAAGGCTCCCTGCAAAGGAACTTCCAGGGTTATAGTACAAAAGCCGGCCTGGAGATGGTCGCATTGGGAATGTCCGGGATTTCACAGGGGGAAGATCTTTACTGCCAGAATGAAAAGGACCTTGGACGCTACTACAAGGCACTGGATGAGGGAAGATTGCCAATCGCTAAAATGCTGAAGCTCTCCTCGGAGGACAAGATCCGAAAAGAAATGATCATGAATATCATGTGCCGCGGCGAATTGTTGTTCAGTGATTTTTCGGATCGTTCTGATTTTGATTTGATGTCTGTCATCGATGAAAACAGACCCTCCATAGAACAGCTAAAGCAGGATGGATTATTGCTGGAAAACAATACAGGACTGCGCGTAAAAGAAAGGGGCCGTTTGTTTTTACGAAACGCTGCAATGATTTTTGATGCTTATATTACCGTTAACAGGCCGTCAACCCGCCGCTCATATTCAAAAACGGTGTAATAAGCATTGTGCTTTGTACTGATTTTTGTGCCGGTCTCCGCACATTCGATGATCTAAAATACAATGACGATTCGGACCTTCAGCCTTTTTCTTCTACTGACCGTTTTGGGATTACTGCTGTCAGTCGCGCCACTATATTCACAACAGAATGAAGCCCTTCAGGACTCGCTGAACAGGGCGAGTGAACTATTCAGGACCGGGGAGGAGCAGGAAGGCCTGGATCTCTATCTGAAAATCCTGGAAGATTATCCAACAAACCTGGAAGCTTTGTGGAATACTACCGTAATCTATGCCAGAATCGGTCATAGAGCGGACACCGAAAACCGGAAGCGCAATAATTTTGAAAAGGCAATGGATTATGCTCAAAGGGCCCTGGAACATCATCCCGAGTCTGGATATGCACATTATGCCATGGCGGTTGCAAAGGGCCGGATGACCGAAGTGCTTGATACGGGTGACAGTATTGAGAATTCAAATGACATGAAGGATCATCTGCAAGAAGCGGCCGACAAACTCCCTGATTTTGCACCGCTATGGCATCTGTACGGAGTCTGGCACTCGGATGTGGCAAACGTAAGCGGAATTGGAAGGGCTGCTGCAGGTTTGTTTGGGGAAGGATTACCGGATGCAAGTAATGAGAAGGCGGAGGAATATCTCAAGCGAGCTATTTCGCTGGATAGCGACAATATTTTATTCAGGATGGACCTGGCCAGGCACTATCGGGATACTGACCAACAAGAAGAAGCAGTGGATACGCTGCAAGAGCTTCTGAAGCTGGAACCAAGGATGCAAGGGGATGAGCGTATGCTCAATCAGGCTAAAGAGATGCTTCAGGATTTTTCACAGTAGATGTGAATTTTTTTAAAAGGAATGAGCAATCCGGATTCTCATTCGATGATTTTTGCATCTTCAATATCATCATCATCACTCCGGGATTGGGATTGCTGTCCGGACTGACTATTGCCGCCTGAATTTCTATTCTGAATAAGACGTATTAAGCCCGAAAGCCCATATAGCAGCATGAATGCCGCCACAAAATAAGCGACGGAATCGGGATTCATGGCAATCAGCACTGCAATGATCAGTGTCAAAAAGCCCATGATCGAAAACTGAAAGGCCATCAATAATATCAGTCCGAAGAAGCCCAGAAACACCGCTATTGTGATCGGAATCAATTCCGGAAACAGAAAGATCAGGACTCCGGTCAAAATAGGAAGCGCAGCAATGGGAGCCGGTGTTTTGTACCAAATAAAGACCAGTCCCAGGGCAACCAGATACCCTCCGGCAATGAGATAGAGAAAATTTGGATACGTCAGAGTCAGAATACCTGTACCCAATGCAAGCAAGGCGTTCAGTATTCGGCGCTCTTTCGGTGTTTGTTCAATCGAAATCCTGAAATATTGCATAATTCTTTTCTGAGTGTTGAAGAGTGTGACCTGTTATCTGTCTAGCCTTTCATGACCGTTTCGATCTCCTTCAGTTCCTTGGGGACGTCTGTTAGGTTTTCGTACCCTTCATCGGTTATCACGAGATTATCCTCAATTCGGACACCGCCAAAATCGAGTAGTTTTTCAATTCTGTTTCGATTAAGAAATTCTGACTGCTCCTTGTTTTCGAGAGCGGGTTTCAGAAGTGCAGGTATAAAATAGATTCCCGGTTCGATCGTGATCACCATTCCGGGCATCAGCTCGCGACGAACCCGAAGAAACCGGATTCCCGGACGGTCAATTCGTTCCACTCCTTTGGGATATCCGCCAACGTCGTGGGTATCAAGCCCAAGAAAGTGGCCCAGACCATGCGGAAAGAAAAGCGCAAAAATGTTTTTTTCCATCATGGTATCGACATTTCCCTTCACGATGCCGGCATCTTTCAATCCATTCAAAATGGTTCTGCATGCGCCCATGTGAAGGTCTTCCATCTTAACGCCCGGCTGCGTCTGGTCAATGCAGGTATTGAGTGTTTCCAGAACGATTTGGTAGATAGCGGCCTGATCGTCCGTGTATGAACCATTAACCGGGTAGGTCCGTGTTACGTCAGAAGCATATCCTTCCTTCTCATAGCCCGCGTCAATCAGATAGAGTTCCCCATTGTGTATCTGGTGATTGTTCTCCACATAGTGAAGGATGGCGCTGTTCTTCCCTCCCGCGTGGATGCCGTTATAAGCCTGCTGAAGAAGACCATGCTTCATCTGATGGTAGTCAAAAATGGCTTTTGCCTCGTATTCGTACATACCCGGCTTGATGGCTTTCATAACTTCCAGATGGGCAATATTGTTGACCCGTGCGGACTCTCGCATCAGGTCGAGCTCATCGTCAGTCTTGATGCACCGGCAATAGGTGATTGCATCCTGAAGCGTATCGGTTTCAACGGTGAGGCTGCGGTCCACATCTTCAATAAACTCCGCCTGCTCTTCATCCAGACAGTAGATCACCGAGGGCTTTAGTGCATTCAGAACCTTAAGCAGATCGTTGAGTTCGTGGAGGTGATCCGGGGAATAACGTTCCTGGATTTGTTCTTTTGTCTGAACGCGGCCATGCCATACTGCATATTGAGCATCCCGCTTAGGGTAAAAAAGATGAAATTCACTGGTTTTCAGATCCAGGATAAGCTGGTATTCAGGCTCATTAACCCCGCTTAAGTACCAGAAATTGCTCTCCTGACGAAACGGGAACTCGTAGTCAGTCCCGTATCTGTACATGATGTCTGCACCTTTCATAAAGATGACACCGTCCTGATTTTCGTCAAATAGAGAGAGAAGTTTTTCGCGATGAGTGGCTGCTGACATAGGGATGAATAAAATGAATTTAGGTTCGTCGTATTACGATCATCCCTTCAATAATAGTAAAATCTACAGCGAATGTAATCTGAATGAACCGAAAAAGAGCTTTGAAAGAACAGCAAACGGTCTCGGCAGCTGAGCTTAAAAAAAGAGCATCATGAAAGCAGGAAGGTTGTCGATGACATTGGCATTGAACTGCTCTGTGAATATGGGAATTTTTTGATGTGCCGGAAACGTGCGCTCCGTTCCGGCTGAGTAAAACAGACCCGAATCGGGCTCTTTTCTGGAACACTTCATGAGGTCTATGATCAGGAGTCCCTCATTCTTCCCCGCGCGGTTGAGTACGGCGGCCAGTACGGGATCTTCCCCCTCTTTACCCAAAACAGAAATGGCCAGCCTGGTTTCTGCGTCCATTTTAATTACGGCGAAATAGTGGTTTAAGCCATAGGAAAGCGGCGAATCCTTAAAATTGAGATACCGGATATCAAAATCACCTGAAATGGTTACTACGTAATTCAGCATCTGCACCAGCCGCTGATTCAGGGGAGAGTCGGAAGCGTCGGACAGAAAACCGCGGGAGGCCCACCATTGCGCATCACGCATGTCAGCCAAATCGTGGACTGAATGTATTTCATTGAGGGGCAGCTCTTCTTCTGATAGTGACTGTTCATTATCCGCTCTGAACCAAAAATCCGTGACGCCGTTTGTAAGGCAGATAAAATCTGCACCCACCTGGCTGTTGTACATCGCGGCCTGGGTAGCAGCAGCACCTGATAACCGAACAGAAGGAGCTTTGCACTCAATCAGGATATGAGGCTTCATGTCCCGGTTATACAGTATCAGATCGGCCCGGAGCTGATTCTCTTTTTGAGGGAGATCAACGGGACGCTCAAATCCGATACGGGTTTTCAGGTGGTCGGTCTGGGTGAGGATATACTCCACCCAGCGAAGCCGAACGCGCTCTTCAGGCCGGTTGGCAAATCGTTTTTTCAGGAGCGGATTGAAGAGAAGCTTTTCATTATTCTCGTATACAATCTGCGGGAAATGGGGTCTGATAACACTTTTCATGGGTGGATTATACGAAAGATTGTTTAGCAAACAGGAGCAGAAAAAAAGATTTGGAATTTTTTTGAAGAAGAATGAAATTACAAGTCATGAAATTTTCGATACACACACCGGTCCATATCTTTCGCCGTCGCCGCCCTTGGGGCGTGTGATACTGTGTGTGTAGTGTAAACTACCGGGATTTATCACAAGCCCACTCATGTCAAAGCTGAGTGGGTTTTTTTTATGCATTCATTCAGCGTCAGACTGAGCGGATGCCTCTCCTGAATCCCGTTACCCGACCCCCTCATTACTGAAACCCATTTTTATTAACTGACTTTATCCATTGAATACTACTATGAACCATCTGTTAACCATCGGTGACCTTGAACCCGATCAGATTCAATCCATATTTGACCTCAGTGAACATCTTGACTGCCATCCTGAACCGGTTTTGAAAGGCAAGAATATTGCATTTGTATTTGAAAAGCCGTCTTTAAGAACCCGGGTGGGAACCGAAGCCGCCATCAATCATCTTGGGGGAAGTGTAATTGAAGTAAACCCCGACCTGATTTTTTCAAGCAGTATGGCGGTACCGTTTACCAGCCGGGAGTCACTCAAGGATGCCATGATGAACGTCTCGCAGTGGTGTGATGCGATCTTCGCAAGGGTCTACTCCCATGCAACCCTGAAAAAAATGGCTGCCTACGGCGCTATTCCGGTTGTGAATGCGCTCTGTGATCAGCACCATCCTATGCAGGCTCTGGCTGATTTGTACACGCTACAGCAGAAATACGGCAAAAATGAACAGCTGACGATCAGCTATGTAGGCGATGCCAACAACGTGGCATTTTCCCTGATAGAGATTGGTCTGAAATTTGGCCACACACTCAAGTTTGCGGGCCCGCCGGAGTACTCCTGGAATGAGGATCAGCTGGGATATTTCTCTTTGCTGGCCGTAGAACACGGCGGCACCTTTACTCAAACTGCAGAACCGGTTGAGGCGGTCTTTGAGTCGGACGTAGTGTATACCGATACCTTCATCTCCATGGGAGAAGAGCATCTGTATGATGAAAAGATCAAACACTTTCAGCCTTATCAGGTAAATGAAAAGCTCTTTTCACAAGCCAAAAAGAGCGCCGGATTTATGCACTGCCTGCCCGCTCACCGCGGAGTCGAGGTAACCAATGAGGTTATCGATCATCCGAATTCCTGGGTGTATGAGCAGGCCAAAAACAGGATGATCGTATCCAAAGGCGTTTTTGCAACAATACTTGCGAGTGACGAAGTGGGAATTCCCCAAAAAAAGGAACCTGTAAACGTCCCCTCTTGAGAGGGGAAAAGCTGTAACGAATGCGCGTAGCGCGATTCGGTCAGCAAGGGGTGTGTTCGTGGTTGGCGCAGAAGTTTTACTACGAACACACCCCTAAATCCCCTCTCCAGAGGGGACTTTGAACTACCAATTTTAAAAAAAATCACAAACCAATAATAAACCCCTGACCTATTTAAAAAGTCTCCCCTCTCTACCCTTAGAGAGGGGAACAAGGGGTGAGTCCAAGACCATGAAAAATCAAACTGAATACAAGAAAGTAGCCTCACACGAAGCGGAAAAAGGAACATTCGATACCTGCCTGTTGCTCTACTCAGGCGGACTGGATACAAGCATGATGCTGAAATGGATCCAGGAAGAGTACGAATGTGACGTAATTGCATTAACCGTTAACATTGGTCAGACAGCTGACGATCTGGAAGCCATCAAAAAGAAAGCCCTGAACCTGGGTGCAAAAGATGCTATAGTGTACGATGCCAAGGAAGAGTTCACGGAACTGTGTGCCGAAGCGATCAAGGCCAATGCCGACTACCAGGGAGGCTATGCGCTTGGGTGTCCGCTGGGCCGGGTCATGATTTCCCAACTGGCTGTCCGGTTTGCTGAAGAGTACGACTGCCAGGTAATAGCACACGGATGCACCGGTAAAGGGAATGACCAGGTGCGATTCGAAGGATACATAACCACACTCAATCCGGCGCTTAAAATCATTGCGCCCGTGAGGGAGTGGAGCATGGGACGTGACGAGCAGATCGAGTATGCCGCGAAGCACGGTATACCTGTTTCTCAAACGCAAAAGAGCCCCTACTCCTATGATGAAAATATGTGGGCAAATACGGGTGAAGGGGGAGAAATCGAAAATCCGGAACTGATTCCGCCTCTTGAAAATATTCTTAAATGGGCCAATACACCCGAGCAGGCACCGGATGAACCGGAGCTGGTAAAAATCGGATTTGAAAAAGGAGTACCGGTTTCACTGAACGGTGCCGCATACGACAAAAAAGATCTGATACTGCTGCTGAATGAAATCGGCGGAAAACATGCCGTTGGTGTGTTTCACCTGATAGAGGACCGGGTTGTGGGCCT
The DNA here is from genome assembly GCA_033721975.1 of Balneolaceae bacterium. Classification (GTDB taxonomy): domain Bacteria; phylum Bacteroidota; class Rhodothermia; order Balneolales; family Balneolaceae; genus Rhodohalobacter. The sequence continues at coordinate 5,979 of JAWVZW010000015.1, read as the reverse complement.
GAAAGTAAGAGGCGTTTACGAAAATCCGGCGGCCACAATCCTGATACAGGCTCACAAGAATCTGGAACAGCTGGTATCGACCCGGGAAGAAAATGAGTTGAAAGGTCTGATGGATCAAAAATGGGCGTACCTGATTTACGGTGCGAAATATTTTGAGCCGGTTATGGACAATATCCGGGCCTATATCAATGAGCAGAATAAAAAGGTAACCGGTGAGGTGACCGTCAAGCTCTACAAGGGCAATTGTGACGTGGTGGCTCTGTCTTCGCCCTATTCCCTCTTTGATGAAAATCTGGCGACTTTCAACAGATCGGCGGCATTCAATCAGAACGCATCGGCAGGGTTTATAGAACTCTGGAATCTGCCTCAAAAGACAGCCTATCAGCTAAAACAGCAGGTATTGAAAAAAGAGGCAGATCCCGAAAAAACAGCAGATATTCAGCCCTCATCCTAAGTACCATTGTTTTAGATGATATGGGTTGGCAATAAGGATATTGGATTGGAGGGAATCCCTGTATTTTGGAAGTAAATGGGATCTCAGCAATCTATGGCTAGCCCTTACCTTCTTATTACGAATAGGGCAGGAAATCGTAAACTGCATTATCTATTAAACCATGTCAAAGCTCTGGAAAAAAAGCGCATCAAATAATGTTGATACGGATAAAGCCAATAAGGTAGAAGCCTTTACCGTGGGTAAGGATCATCTCCTTGATCAAAGGCTGGTTCCCTATGACGTTGAAGGATCCATCGCCCATGCAAAAGCTCTTGAAAAAGCAGGTATCTTAAGCTCCGAAGAGAGAGGCCGCTTGGTGGATGCCCTGAATGACATATTGGCTTCCTGGGAAAATGGTGAATTTACGATTCAGGTCGGGGATGAGGATATGCACACGGCCATTGAAAATGAGCTGGTCAACAATCTTGGTAACCTGGGAAAGAAGATTCATGCTGGGCGGTCGAGAAATGATCAGGTGCTGACGGCCATGAGACTGTATGAAAAGCAGTCACTGATGCGCATCCTCGATAAGACGCTGAGCTGTGCGGATGCACTGATTCAACTCGGTGAACAGAATGAAAACTTGCCAATGGCAGGATTCACACATACGCGCAAGGCAATGCTGAGCAGCATTGAGCTTTGGGCAGGTGGTTTTGCAGAGATGCTGATCTTACAGGCCGAATCAGCGATTGGGATCAGGAAGTTGGTTAACAGGTCGCCGCTGGGAACTGCGGCCGGCTTTGGTACTACTTTTGATATCGATCGCGATTACGAGGCAGAGATCCTGGGTTTTGAAGCACCGCTGATTTGTTCAACCACGGCCCAGCTCTCCCGGGGCTGGGTGGAGCTTCAGCTGGTTCAGTATCTGTCAGGCATTACGGCTGTCCTGAACAGGCTGGCTGCCGATGTCATTCAGTACTCAAGCGAAGCCTACCGGTTTTTTGATCTGGATGAAGCCGTTTGTACCGGTTCTTCCATCATGCCTCAGAAAAAAAATCCGGATGTTGCGGAGCTGATAAGAGGCGGCCATTCGGTGGTTGTTGGAAGTGCTGCCACGCTTCAGTCGCTTTCCGCAAACCTGATCAGCGGCTATCACAGGGACCTGCAGCTTTCCAAAGAACCGGTTCTCACTGCGTTTGATCAAACGGAAGAGCTTCTGGAAGCAGCCGAATTATTGGTTCAGTCAATTACACCCAATAGAAAAGTTTGTGAAGAGGCCTGCACGACCGAAATTTTTGCAGCTGAAAGGGCCAATACAATGGTGAGGGAACAGGGGCTTTCATTCAGGGAGGCCTATCGAGCCGTCGCTCAGGACCTGAATTCTGACTCCGGTAAGCAACGTGAAATATCAATTCACGAATACAGGCACCTGGGCGCACCCGGCAATCCGGGGCTGGATAGATTGCGGGAGAGAATGCTCAAATTGGACTAAAACCGGATATACAGCTTACAGAACCGGTGAACTGATGCCTGGTAGGCGGGAGAAGATGAAACGATATCAGCCCGAGGTTCATTGAAATAGACAGATAAATGATTTAAAAAAAAGAATTTACTGAGCTATGGATCAATCAGTTGTAAACAACTCACCCCTATCGGATAAGGAACTGGCGGAATTTGAACAGCGGCTTCTGAAATTGAAAGAGGAGACGGAAGCTGAAATCGAAACCTTGAAAGAGCGCTATGAAACCCTGAATAGCAATGCGGAGGATAATCAATCATCACAGGCACACCATCAGGGTGATATCGCTACAAGTGAAGTGAACAGGGAGCAGGTGTTGCTGTCAATCGAGAGAAACAAAGAGAAGCTGGATCAAATCATCGTTGCGCTGGATCGAATCGGAAGCGGTAATTATGGTATTTGCGTGGAGACTGGTCAGCCTATCCAGAAAGAACGGCTCGAGGCGATGCCCTATGCTATCCGAGCAGTCGGTGCTAAATAAATACAGATACACATAGATTTGTAAAGCAAACTAGTCGGAGAAGGGGTACGTGTAGAAAATACTCAAGTCGGCCTTGAACGCTATTTTTCATCAGCCGGTACGGCACACCGAAACCCAAGAGTATGATCTCCCAGTTCGGCCAGTACACCCACTCTCCAGTATGTTCTGAGAACATTGGCCGGTACACTGTTAAAGCTGCCGCCGCGTATGACCCTCATCCCCCGCTCATCTAACGGATAGTACTCAATGGAGTCGGGGTCTGTCTTAAAAAATGGATAGTAATCCCCAACAAACTCCGAGACATTCCCGCTCATATCATAAAGTCCAAGATCATTGGGGCGCTTTGTGCCTACATCAAACGTGTAGGCTCCGCTGTTATCCGAATATCGGGCATAATGTGTGAGGCTGTCCGGATCGCTGGTACCTGAAAAAAGCTGGTTAAGTCCTCCCGATCTGGCAGCATATTCCCATTCCTGTTCTGTTGGAAGGCGGTAACCGTATGCCCGGCAAAAATCGACGGCATCGTACCAGTCAACATAGATAACGGCACGATTTCCTCTTCCCCGTCCATCATCACGGGGACGCGACCGATCGGTTAATTCCGCAAACGTATCAAACTGCTGATAGGTAACTTCATAGGTTCCGATATAATAATCGTTCAGTGTTACCTCATGGAGGGGGAGCGAGTCGTCGTTCTCTTCCTCAAATACATCACCCATAATGAACGTACCACCCGGAACGAAAGTCATCTCCATAGGTACGAGCTGGGATTTCAGGGATGGTTTGAAAAGGGTACAGCCGGCTGCAACAATTGACAGCACCAGCAAAAGGGTAATAGATTTTTTGACAGTCATACTAAAATTTTAGTAAAAAAATAAGCGGGCTGCTGCATGAAAGCAAGACAAAGCAGAAGTTTCTTTCAGGAAAAGGCGGTGTTTCAGTACATTGACGGATAACCATAATGTGCAGCAGAACAGGAGAAATCAATGAATGTACTTATAGCAGACAAGCTGCCCGATGAGGCGATCGATGAGCTGAAGGATCTGGGACTTGATGTCAGCAATGAAGCAAAAACAACAGCCGAAGAGTTAAGCAAAGGGTTGGATGATATTCAGGTACTTATTGTAAGATCCACGGTTGTGAGTAAGGAATGTATTGATAACAGTCCGGACTTAAGCCTGATTGTACGTGCCGGAGCAGGTGTCAATAACATTGACATGGCTGCTGCCAGCCACAAAGGAATTTATGTAGCCAACTGTCCCGGTAAAAATGCCATTGCAGTGGCTGAACTCACGATGGGACTCATCCTTTCCTTGGATCGCTCCATTCCGGATAATGTTTCTGACTTCAGGAAGGGTGTCTGGAATAAATCGGCTTACAGCAAAGCAGATGGGCTATTCGGAAAAACCCTGGGTATTGTGGGTACAGGACAAATAGGACAGGAGGTCATCAAAAGAGCCAAATGTTTTGGCATGCCCGTAGTAGCCTGGTCGCGTTCGCTTACACCCGACAAGGCCGAGGATATGGGAATCATGTTTGCCGACAGTATAGCCACAGTTGCTAGCACATGTGATATACTGAGTGTACACCTGGCGTTGAATGACGATACCAGGGGCTGTATCTCAAAAGATGTTCTGAAGAATCTAAAAGACGGCGGTCTGCTGATCAATACGTCCAGGGCGGGTGTCGTGGATGAAGATGCGCTTTACGAAGAGCTGGAAAGCGGCAGGCTGAGTGCCGGCCTGGATGTATTTGCGGATGAACCTGAATTCAAACAGGGTGATTTCAGCAGCCGATTTCAGTCACTCGATAATGTGTACATCACCCATCATATCGGTGCAAGCACGTACCAGGCTCAGATGGCGGTTGCTTCCGATGCGGTGGATATCATACGAGGCTATGTGAAGCGGGGCAAAGTGAGAAACTGGCTCAACCGCTGTGAACATACTGAAGCACCCTGGCAGCTTGTGGTACGCCACTATGATAAACCGGGTGTCATTGCCAATGTCATGAATGAGCTGAAACAGGCCGATATCAATGCAGAGGAGCTTGAAAATGTAATTTTTGAAGGCATGAAAACAGCTTGCTGCACCATTCAGCTCTCCTCTGAACCTTCAAAAGATATCCTGAAAAATATCCGGACCCGGCAGGATGAGGTGATCTCGGCGACTTTGATTCCCATGCGCAAATGATCATTTGTTTCAGATGAGTATCTTGTGCCGCTATCGACAGTTTACGTATGGTATAATTTCATACCTCTTCATTAAATAAATCCACAGATTTCCTCTATGATGATGAAAATCCTCTCGAATGTTTCCTTATTGGTTCTTTCTCATATCCTTCTCTTTTCCCTTACTCCAGCTTCTGAAATTCAGGCCCAACAGTCAGATACACTGGATGGTTTTCATACAGACCGGGTTGATGAGCAGCGAATGATTGAACAGCTGCTTGTGGAACACAATACTCCCGACAGCTATCGGGAGCATTTGTATCAGCTCACCCAAAGACCCCATATTGCCGGAACAGGCGGCAGCAGGGATGTTATTGAGTATATGAGTCGTGTAATGAGCGAAGCCGGCCTGGAAGTGGAGCATTATGACTATGATGCCTATATGCCGAAACCGGGAGAGGTTAGCGTTTCTCTGGTACGGCCGATACGCTTGCCGCTGAATAACCAGGAATATATTCTGGATGAAGATCCCTATACCGATCACCCGGAACTTCTCCATGGATGGAATGCCTACAGCGGTTCCGGTTCTGTATCAGGTGAGATCGTCTATGCCAATTTTGGAACCCGGGAAGATTTTCAGCGCCTGGAGGAGATGGGTGTTGATGTTCAGGATAAAATTGTGATTGCCCGCTATGGCGGAAACTTCAGGGGATACAAGGCCAAGTTTGCGGAAGAAGCCGGCGCGGCGGGACTGATCATCTACACCGATCCTGAAAACGGAGGGTATATGAGCGGCTTAACATACCCCGAAGGCCGCCACAGCAGTGAAAGTACCATACAGCGCGGATCCCTTTTGACGCTCGACTACTACGGAGACCCGCTTACTCCATTCGAACCGGCACTACCCTTGGATCAAGATGAATCTCCGGAGCGTCTTGCCGAAGAGGACGTGGCATTTCATACCATTCCTGTGGCTCCGATTCCCTATGGTTCGGCCAAAGAGATTTTTTCACGCATGCAGGGTGATGCCGTTCCCAATGCCTGGCAGGGAGGTTTGCCCTATACATACCGACTCACCGGCGGACCGGATCTGATTGTGAATGTTTCGGTGGAGCAGCCGAAAGAGTATACACGCATAACCAATGTGACGGGTGTGGTAACAGGGAGTGAATATCCGGATGAATGGATCATTTTGGGATCGCACCACGACGCATGGGGTTTTGGAGCTACGGACCCGAACAGCGGAACCGCCATGCTTCTGACACTTTCAGAAAGTCTTGGAAGGCTGTTGGATGAAGGATACAGACCCCGCCGAAGTATCATGATCGCCCACTGGGATGCAGAGGAATTTATGCTGATTGGCTCTTCGGAATGGG
>JAWVZW010000014.1:0-14568 GCA_033721975.1 Balneolaceae bacterium | reverse complement strand
TGATGCCAAGATGGATATACCGTGCATCATTAGCAGGGTAAAGGATCAGGAGCCAGAATTTTTACGCTATCTGGAAAAAATGGGACTGATTCCAGGGGTAAAACTCAGGGTTATAGAAAAAGAACCTTTTGATGGGCCCATTACGCTTGTGTTGGCTGACAAAAAGATCACGGTTGGGCGTACCGTTGCAGAAAATATCTTTGTAATCCCTGAATAAGGCCCGATCAGGAAGTATGATCCATAGGGTTAGGGTACAGAAAGGTAATTTGTAAATCCCTCTTCAGTTTTTCATTGGATACAATCCGGAAATTTTTCTTTGGAGTGTCCTTGAATTCAGGCTCCGGTAAATCCCAATGTTTTGCGGCTGACGTATATAGTTCATTTCTGGGTGGATGGCCGTCGGATACCACATTGTAGATCTCATTCTTGATCTTTTTATTGAGAAGTATGTGAATTATCTGAATACAATCTTCTCTGTGAATGAGGTTTACAGGTTTAAGAGGATCCGGCAGATTCTTTTTTCCGGCCAGATACTTAACGGGATGTCTGTCATATCCATAAAGGCCTCCAAGCCGCAAAATCAGGTAATCCAATCCCGATTGAATAATGGCATCTTCCGCTTTTAAAAGAGCTTCTCCGGATGGTCGTGCAGCGGATCCGGGCTTAGCGTCTTTTTCAGTTGTGATTCCGCCGGTACTGCTGTAAACGGAAGTAGAACTGGTGAAAATGATTTCTGGAATCCCACCTTTTTTTGCTCTATCGGCAACCTCTTTTATCAAATCGGGATATGAATCTGATTGATCACTTCCATCACCAGCGGATGTCGGAATATTCAGAAAGAGAACATCGGCATTCCAGAATGCTTCAGAATCAGAGCTGTTAATCTCCTCAGGCAGCTGAATCTTGTACGCTTCAATGCCGGTCTGTAGTAAGAGCGGGACTTTTTCGGGCGAGGTTGTGGTGCCTTTTACTTTCACACCTTCATTTACCAGATATTGTGCGAGTGGAAATCCCAGCCATCCGCAGCCCAAAATTGATACAGTCATCCGTTTATTTTTGATTGGGCTGAAAAGGTAACCACTCAAATTCATACATAAAAAGGAATTCAATGATTTTTTTGTATTTACCCAATTCAAATGGATTCACCGACTGCTTCAGGGTGACCGGAATTACAGCATGTAAGATTGCAGTAATCTGTATCCCTATTTCCTTCATGATGATGTCGTGAAATGAAACAAAAAAGGGGTATTTTGGTTATTCATTGAGAACCCTTGTTTGCCATACCGCCGGATGGAAAATTTGAATAAAACCCGGATCAGTTGACACAAAAAAGAATCGCCGTAGTTGGAGCCGGAATTACCGGCTTGGTCACAGCCTATATTTTGCAGCAGAATGGGATAGAGACTGATATTTTTGAAAGAAGATCAGAACCTGGAGGGGCCATCAAGACAGAGAAGCAGAATGGATGGCAGTATGAATACGGCCCCAATACACTTCTATTGAAGGACAGAGAGGTGGCTGATTTTCTGCATCGGTTGCAGCTTGATGAACAGATCATAAAAGCTAATCCATCAGCTTCCAAGCGATACATAATAAAAGACGGCAACCTTGTTCCGCTGCCGGCGTCCCTGATTGACGCTGTGAAAACGCCTTTATTTAGTTTTGGCTCTAAGCTGCGGGTTCTGTGTGAACCGTTCATTCGAAAAACGCAGGATCCGGATGAAACCGTGGCCTCGTTTGTAAAGCGAAGGCTTGGAAAAGAGGTTCTGGAATATGCAATCAATCCTTTTGTGGCCGGAATCTTTGCTTCCAATCCGGAGGATCTGGCCGTTCGTCATGCTTTCCCGCCAATGTACAATATGGAGCAGGAGTATGGATCGCTGGTTGGGGGTGCTGTTTTGGGTGGGAAAAAACGTAAAGCCATGGGCAGAATTGACCGTTCTCTGATTTCATTCAAGGATGGACTGCAGGCACTCCCTGACGCCCTGGCAGATAAACTGCAGAATGTTTTTCTGAATAGCGAAGTAAACGGAGTTACATATTCACCAAAAGAAGGCTGGTCACTCAAGGTAAATGGGGAAGTAAAAGGACCCTATACGGATGTGGTGGTAAATGTTCCTACCCACAAATGGCAGAAGGGATTATTGCCGGTTCAGGATGAGATCCTTGATAAAATCAAAGAAATCGATTATCCGCCTCTGTCCGTAATTATTGCAGGATATCGCAAAGAGGATATTGCCCATCCGCTTGACGGGTTTGGTTTTCTGGTTCCTGAAGCTGAACAAAGATCCATTCTGGGAGCACTTTTTTCATCTACGCTCTTTCCCGGCCGTGCACCCGTTGATTCACACCTGCTCACAATCTTTATTGGGGGCGGACGTGATCCGGAAGCTGCCGGACTGCCGAGTGAAGAGCTATTTAAAAGGGTGGAGAAAGAGCTATTTGAACTAATTGGTCTGACCGGCGAACCACTCTTTCGGGATCATATCTATTGGCCGAATGCCATACCTGCCTACCATCCGGGATATGATGACGTTCTGGATGCATTCAGTCAAATTGAAAAAGAAAACCCGGGTCTTCACCTGGCCGGTAATTTCAGGGGAGGCGTTTCGGTGCCCGACTGTATTAAAAACGGGATGAAGCTGGGAGGAAAGCTGTCTGAATCAAGCGAGGATTGATTCAGTGATATAATAATCAGTCCTGAACTTCCGGCCTGGAGGAGAATGCTTCCACCACCTGCTGCAACAGATTTTTTCCAAATAGCATCACACGTTCCTGATTGCCAAGTGCCAGGAATCGCAGAAGCAGCCTCAAATCGTGCATCAGCTTCGGCGGGTCAGTGACCAGGGTTTCATGCTCGATCACAAAGTCCCAGTCGATCGAATGGTCGAATTTCACTCCATGCTTTTCCATGGATTGCAGGTAAATGTTGGCAATAAGTCCATATCCAATGGTGGTGGGATGGAGTCCGTCAAGACTGAAAATTCCGCCGCGATCAATTTTCCCCGTTTCTTTATCCAGACGAAGATAATCCGTAGAGATCTTTGGATACCCATTTTCATCCACCATAAAAGATGTTTTGGGATTTCGCATCAGAGCCTTAATAAATTCAGTGGGGTAGGGTTCAATATGCTCTCCTTTATGTCTTCTTCGAGCAGCGGCTCTTACATAATGATTTATCGGTACTGTCACGAAATCGAATTCATCGGCCAGCTTTTTGATGATCCGGTTGTATTGATCAACAATTTGGTCAAGCAGAATGGCGTCATCCCGGGTAAGGTGAGGATGCTTATCGGGAGTGAAGTCTTCATCCCATATCCAAAATCTGGCATAGTAGTCGTAGTATCCGCTTTGGGGTTTGCTGCCATCCAGATTTACACCCCGTATGGCAGGCGGAATCGTGATGTAGGGGATGGTCGGTACAAAAACCCGTTTGATATTCAGTCCCGCCAGAGAACTGTACAGTGTGCGCAGTTCCTTTTCAAAATGTTCCGGCCTGAAAACGGTGCATGTGCGTTCGGGGTAAGGAGCATTGAGGTCACGATCCTCGGAATAGACGATTTGCAGCTTGGTTGCGGCACCCACAATATTGTTGTGTCCGATACAGATAATCAGATTTTCAATACCGCCATCTTCCTGGAGCTCAATGATGTTATCCACCATTGTATTTTCCTGGTAATGATTACTGAATGAAGGATTCAATACCATTCGCGCAGTGGTGTACATGGCATTGTCGGGCAGCACATTGAAAACCGAATAACGGGCCTTATTATTCTGAATATATTCGCGGCAAAAGATCTCGTTGATCAGCCAGCAGTCACTGATTGAAAATCCCCAAACACCCTGGTTGTGAAATAGTTTGTGCTGCTCAACGAACAATTCCTTCTTGTTGCCCTCCCAGTACGATTTAATTCTTCTGAGAGTATTGTAAACATATTTGCCGGCCTGAACCGAATTCCAGACGTTAACTGAACTCCCCAGCTCCTGTTCCAGGCCCCGGATCAGTATCTCCATATTGATGGGTATACCGGCCTGGGCTGTAAAAGAGGGTAGGTCAAATGTAGTATCTTCACCCATCGCACGGGCCAGAATGGCTGGAAAGCTGAGATCTGTACGGTAAATTCCGCCGTTTTTAAAACCTTGCGCCATACTGTCGCCCATGGCGACTAGTTTGTGCTTGTATGAATTGCGTCTGAAAAACACGTGATGAATTGCTTACCTTTATTTTTTTAAGAGTTTACAAATCTCAACCGTCCGCAGTTGTGCAACACCGAATCAAAGAAATCAATTATGTCATCAAATAGAAATCCTCTTGATGAGTTTCGCCATACACGCAAGATAATGAATGAAAAGGTGATGAACCTTGATCACCTTGGTATCAAGCGGTTTTTTAATCTGGATACGAATACATATAAAGATGGCGCACTTCCCGCAAAAACCAAAGAGCTTCTGGGGCTTGTGGCCTCTGCTGTGCTTCGATGCAATGACTGCATTGATTACCACCTTGAACAGTGTGCAAAAAGCGGATCCACGAAAGAGGAAATTGTGGACGCATTGAATGTTGCCCTGGTTGTTGGAGGAAGTATTGTCATTCCTCATATGCGGCATGCAATCGGAACCATTGAGCTGCTTGAAGAGGAAGGTAGCCTATAGCTTATAGTTTTACCTATATGAACAGGACTAAACTTGAGATAGAGTGATGCCGCTGATTCGATATCTAAAAAGGAAGTATATATCATCCCGGCCTTTTCCCGAATCATGGGTTCCCATTCTTGAAAGCAAGGTTCCTGTTTACCGGCGATTGCCAAAAACCCTCAGGGATACACTGAAAAAGCATATCCCAATTGTAATCAGTGAAAAAAATTATGAAGGGTGCGGCGGACTGACCTTAAGCGAGGAGATGAAAGTCATTATCACGGCCTATGCCTGTGTCCTCATTTTGAAGGAGAAAGCAGATTATTACAGTGATTTACAGTCTATATTGGTTTACCCTGACAGCTATGTAGCACCCGTTAGTGAGATGGATGAGGGCGGAATAGTAAGTGAGGGTTTTGAACCCCGCAGCGGTGAATATTGGGGTACAGGCAATATTGTTCTGGCATGGTGTGAAATCAAAAAGAATCTGTCCGAATCCGGGAAAGGTCAAAACCTGATTTATCACGAATTTTCGCACCTTCTGGATGACCGTTACGGTTTAACGGCCGGAATTACCCTGGAAGGTAAAGCGCTTCGGGAGGATGAATGGACGCGCGTATTGGCATCTTCATATAAAAAACATGGCAGAAATATGAATGAAAGCCGCCGTTCCGTGCTGGATGAATATGGTACGCGTTCACCGGCTGAATTCTTCTCAGTAGCTTCTGAAGCCTTTTTTGAAGCCCCGGATGCATTGCACCGGGAAATGCCCGACCTTTACAGAGTGCTCAGAAGTTTTTATGCGCTTGATCCTTTAAGCTGGAGGGGATAAACAATTTCAGCAGCGTTACATGTTAAAATCAATTCAATAGACAACGAATGCGAAATACTGATATACTCAAAAGTCTCCGATACATCCTTGATATCAATGAAGCCGAAATGGCTGAAATTTTGAAACTGGCGGGATATAAACCCAACCGTAAGGAGATAGCGGATATTTTCGAAGAGGATGATGAAGATAGCCCTGATACAACCCATGAATTGACGGCGTATTTTCTGGATGGTGTCATCTATTATAAACGAGGAAAGAGTGACAAACATCCGCCTCAGCCTATTCGCTATCCGGTTACGAACAATATGGTTCTGAAGAAACTGAGAGTGGCCTTTAAGATGCGCGAAGACGATATACTTAAAGTGCTTAAAAAAACAGGATTCAAGATTTCCCCTACAGAATTGAGCGCTTTATTTCGACGGGAAGATCATAAAAATTACCGACCTGCCGGGGACCAGATTCTGAGATATTTTCTCAGGGGTCTGGCAGAACAGGAGCGCGGGTAAGCTTTCGAATAAAAGATTAATAGATAATGGCAGTCATCTTTCTGTTCCGTGAAGATACTGAATGAGCCTGTTTGGATGCTCCCAGTCCGGAAAACTCTTTGTCCAGTTACCTTTTTTTGGGATATCGGACTATATTTAGCCACTTATGAATAAAAGGTCATCACATTCCATAAATATTCTGGAAACACCCTTTTCAACGGTTACCTCTGCGGGCCATTGGTTCCATGCCACACGGGATACAGTTGAAAAATTTGTACCGGGATTGCTCAAGAAATATGATTATGACACTCTGGTAACAAAAGCTGTGGCCTGGATCGACAGTGCAGATTCTATAGCACTGATTCTTTATTTTTTCCTGGCGTACACCGTTGATGTTTGGGTGGCGGCCGTTCTGGCACTTCTGTTTCACTATGTCTGGTATCAGAAAAAGAGCGGATTCGTCTCAATTGTCATGACTCCGCTTCTCTCTTTCATCAACAGAGACCTGGTTCAGATCGCAGTGGCAGCTGTGGCATTGAGTTTTATGGGTATCTATGCCATGTATACAGAACTCATCATCGGGATTATCTGTTTTTTTCTATTTAAGGTTGGGTTGCTTCGTCGATTATGGGACAAAATCGATCGAAACAGAATTCAAAAAAACAAGGGTCTGCCGCTTAATGATCGCGTTTTTAAAATGATCTTGATCCGATATGCACTGTACGAAGACATGCCGCCGCCGGAAGCAGAAAGACTTCAAAGACACGTGGAGCAGGCCGTGATTGACTTCAATACCCGGAAGAAATGAAGCAGATACGAATTTTTATCGCCCGCCATGGAGAAACCGATTATAATCAAAAAGGGTTGCTGCAGGGAAGGGGGATTGATGCTCCTTTGAATGAAACCGGCTTTAAACAGGCTAATCTTCTTTCCTCCTATCTTTCGGGATATGATGCGGATCATCTGGTTTCAAGTTCACTGACGCGTACCTGGCAGACTGCCGAGCCGCTCGGAAAAGCAAAGAAGCTGGATATTCTAAAAAAAGCTGATCTGGATGAAATGGATTTTGGTGAGTTTGAAGGTAAACCGTACCTGGACGCTGCTGAAGAGCTGGACAACATTCAGACATTCTGGAAGAGAGGAGAGCTGGATGTGCCGATACCCGGAGGTGAGTCACCCCGGCAGGTGTTTGACAGGGCAAATAGTGCTTTTCAGAATATTTTGCGGTCATTTTCGGGATCAAATCTGATGCTAGTACTTCACGGACGGCTTATAAGGGTTTTACTTTCCGAATGGACCGGTATTGGGATGAAAAACATGCATAAAATTGAACATCAGAACGGGGCAGTCAATCAGCTTGTTTATGACGGAAAGTTCAGGACTGTATATCTGAATAAGACGGAGCATCTGTCTTCATGAGGAATCAGCCTTAAGCTATTAGCGGATTATTATTATCAACGAAGTCTTTAAGAATTATGAGTGAAAAAGTCAGATCCATGTTTGCAGACATTGCAGACGACTATGACCGGATCAACAGTATCCTATCTTTTGGCGTCCACAATGCCTGGCGGAAAAAGACCGTTCTCGAGAGCGGAGCCAAACCCGGCGACAGGGTTCTCGACTGCGCAACAGGGACCGGTGATCTTGCCCTTGAATTCAAGAAAACCGTAGGACATGAAGGGTATGTGCTCGGAACCGATTTTTGTAAGGAGATGATTGAGCACGCACCGGGCAAGGCAAAGGAAAAAAAGCTGGTTGTGGAGTTTGAAGTGGCAGATGCAATGAATCTGCCGTATGAAGATGATGAATTTGATATTGCCAGTATTGCATTCGGAATTCGCAATGTGGATGACCCATCGGTTGCACTTAAGGAAATGGCACGGGTGGTTAAGCCCGGGGGACGTGTGGTTGTACTTGAGTTTGGTCAGCCAAAAGGGCTCATGAGTTTTCCCTATAAAATGTACAGTAAACACGTTATGCCGGCTATTGGCGGGTGGATCAGCGGAAACAGGGATGCCTATACGTATCTTCCCGAAACAAGTGCAAAATTTCCGGCAGGTGATCTATTTCTGGATCTGATGAAAGAGACAGGTTCATTTTCATCCCAGCGGGCCGTACAGCTTACGGGAGGAATTGCCTATGTGTACGTGGGCACCGTGGCATAGATTTACTATATTCATAATCGTCATTCCGGTTTGTCTGCAATCAAAGCGGGATTTTTGAAGGTTATAAGATGTTTCGTCTACATTTAGGCATACATCGATTGCCTTCTGATGGTTTAACAACACTGAAAGACAAGCGTCAAACATAATACCGACAGATGGATGTAGAAGAGATTAAAAATTATATACCGCACCGCTACCCCTTTTTACTGGTAGACCGGGTTCTGGAGCTCGAGGAAGACCGAATCGTCACTTTGAAAAATGTGACCGTAAACGAAGATTTTTTCAACGGTCATTTCCCGGGTGCACCGATCATGCCGGGCGTGCTGCAGGTTGAGGCCATGGCTCAGAGCGGTGCCCTCATGATTATGAAGAATTCCGTTGATGACCCCAAAAACACATTGATGGTTTTTACCGGGATCAAGAATGCAAAATTCAGAAAATCCGTGGTTCCCGGTGATCAGCTGATCATGGAGGTAAAGATGGTAAACCGCCGGCGGAATTTTATCACAATGGTTGGAACAGCCTCCGTTGATGATAAAATTGCCTGCGAACTGGAAGCTTCTGCAGCACTGGTACCAAAAGAAAAAGCATGAGCACACAATCCGGTAATTCACGGCCAGAAAAAGTAACCACTCAAACCGTTGTAGAAATGAAAGGCAACGGTGAAAAAATCAGTATGCTCACCGCCTACGATTACACGATGGCCGGTATCATTGACGGAGCCGGGGTGGATGTGATCCTTGTAGGGGATTCAGCGAGCAATGTAATGGCAGGGTATGAGACGACGGTTCCCATGACCATTGATCATATGATCTATCACACTTCGTGTGTGGTGAGGGGAGTAAACAGGGCCCTTGTAATTGCAGACCTTCCCTTTATGAGCTATCAGGTTACAGCTAAGGAAGCGCTGATTAATGCAGGCCGAATGATGAAGGAAGCAGGTGCCCATGCTGTGAAGCTTGAAGGCGGCAAACCGATTGCGGCTACCGTAAAACGGATTGTAGAAGCGGGCATCCCTGTAATGGGTCATTTAGGGCTGACGCCGCAGAGTATTTATAAGTTTGGAACCTATAAGGTACGTGCCAAGGATGAGGCTGAGGCAGATCAGCTTCTGCGGGATGCGAAAATTTTGGAAGAGGCAGGGGTGTTCTCGATCGTTCTTGAAAAAATACCCGCTCCGCTTGCCAAAAAAGTGACTGAATCGGTCTCCGTACCCACTATCGGTATCGGCGCAGGTCCTCACTGTGACGGCCAGGTGCTTGTACTGCACGATATGCTGGGACTCAACAAGGATTTTTCGCCCCGTTTTCTCCGTCGGTATGCCGATCTATATCAATCCATGACGGATGCCGTACAGCACTACATAAAAGATGTGAAAGGCGGTGATTTTCCGAATAAGGACGAACAGTATAAGTGAGGCGGGGCAGGTGGAAGGTGAGACGTCAGACGTCAAACGTCAGACGGATGGCTCGGAAACCTGGCTCCAGTAACCACCTGCAACTGACAACTAACCACTGACCACTTACAGTACTCCAATTGCACACATTAACACTTACTCACACAAACACTTTCCCAACGTAAATAATGCAACATCAGAAACCACTTATCCTTGTTTGTAACGACGATGGAATTTTTTCACAGGGAATCAAAGCGCTTGCGGATGTTGCCGATGAGTTTGGTGATGTGGAGATCGTAGCACCCGACAGGCAGCAAAGTGCGGTTGGTCATGCCATCACCGTTGCAACTCCACTAAGGGCTCGTCCGTTTAGAATAGACAATCGATTTAATGGTCAGGCTGTAACCGGTACACCGGCCGACTCCGTGAAGCTGGCACACAACCAGCTTCTTAATCGCAAGCCCGACCTGGTGGTTAGCGGAATTAATCACGGCAGCAATGCCGGAATCAACATACTCTATTCCGGAACCGTGAGTGCTGCCACGGAGGGGACGATACTGGGTTATCCGTCGATCGCTTTTTCCTGTACCGATTTTGAAGAGGATGCAGACCTGACCGGGTGCAAAGATGCTGCACGAAAAGTAATTGGGTACGTGCTGAATCACGGTCTGCCGAAGGGAGTGACCCTCAACGTAAATGCTCCTGCAGGGCCTCTCAAAGGGATCAAGTGGGCGCGTCAGGCAAACAGCCGGTATGTGGAGGAATTTGAGGGGCGCGTGGATCCCAATAACCGTTCCTATTACTGGATGACCGGTAAATTCCAGCTTTTGGATGAAGATGATCAGAATGACATTGCAATTCTTGAAAAGGGGTACGCCTCGGTCACACCCATACAATACGATCTTACCGCTTACTCACTGATGAATGATTTGAAGGAAATTCAGTTGTGAGTTAATAGTAGTGAGTAGTGAGTAGTGAGATCTTAGCATCGGGAACCAGACAATTGGTCAGTTGATCGGTTGCTAAGTTGAAAATTATTTTTTGCCTTTTGCCTTTTGCCTTTTGCCTTCTGCCTTTTCACTTCATCCTCCTCAAAGCCCCTTCTCTTTCAAATTGGTAGCAATCTGCAGCCACATATTTTCAACAAGCGGTCTTCTCTCTTTGCTTACCTGGATGTCGATCTGTTCCAGGTGGCTGATCGGCTGCGTACCCAGATGTTTTCCCCAGATTCCGCTTTTTACGGTCACAAATCCATCATTTTTTCCTTCCCGCTGATAAATAAGCTGATTTTGAAGGCGATAAATGGGATTCAATGGGTGTTTGGTACCCTTGCCAACGGCGGCTGTTACCGAAAAGTAGGCAACGCCTTCTTGGTCAGGCGTATTGGGATTGAACTCATTTCGTACATAATCAGGAGTGAGCTGCTCAACGGCGGCAGCTGCATCGCTTTTGCTGCCGGGCAGGATATTTTCCCCCAGCCAGTTCATCAGTTCGTTCAGTTTGTCTTTCAGCAGTTCGGGAGCTGTGAGTACGATGTCGGCAAGGCTGGTACCCTGATGCGGTGTGGAAATGGTGGTTAGTGATGCAACATCTCTATCCATACCAAGCCGGCTGATAGCAGCCCGTATATCGAGTCCGCCCATGCTATGTGCAACCACATTCAGTTTTTTATATCCATATCGCTGCTGAAGCTGTACTATGCGTTCCGCCCACTGCTCGGCACGCACACCAATCGTGGAATACGGAACGATATTTGGGGCGAATGCTTCCACACCAAAAGAGCGCAGCCGCATACACGAGTCGTGAATCGGTGAGGGCTTAATGAGCATAGAAATCCCGCCATAACCGTGGCACATCAGAACCGGGTAGTTCAGCTGAATAATTTCCGGCTGTGGAAACTCCATCAGCTGAAATTTTTTCATGTACTTCTTTGGCTCAATCCACTTCATGGTGATTCCGGCGGTTAAATTGAAGATTGAGGAGGCTGCTGCAAAAGGTCGGGATCATCAGACACAATAACGGAACTGAGAATATTCTCATTGATCATAAAGTGAAGATAGAGTGTGCGTGCCGGGAATTCTATTCGCCCCACAGTAGATACCCGATAAGGCCATACTGCCTGTTGAAGCGTATAATGCAAAGTTGTCTTCGAAAAACCGGGAGCAACACGAACCCGGTAAACGCTTCGAGAAAATACCGAGTCTACCTGAACGGTTTGTTTTTCAAACTGTGCGTTTTCAACACCTGCCTCATCAAAAGCGGAGGTTATCAGTGTATCAAGCTGTTCCGGTGAATGCAGCGACTGCCTCTTATTGGGATCGCTTTTCCATAGCAAAACGGAAGCCAGTATTGTGCTTACCAGAAGCAGTCCCGTTATCCAGCGTCTCTTCCGTATGCTCTTTTCCAGATTATGAGATGAATCGTCAGTCAAAACTGTCTAATTGTGTTTGTACATACCATGCACTGCTTGTACTTTCAGTGCTGAAATCCATACATCTATTAAATCTAAGATATAGAAAAATGTGGTCTGTTTTTATCAGTGAATACTCAAAGCAGACGTGTGACCGGATGTTTGTATTACCGGATTTGATTGAATGCGTGCAAATGTAAGCATGGGACCTACCAATGGCGTATACGTTTCAAAAGATTGTCAATAAAAAGCAGGCAGACCTGTTTCATGAATTTCCTTTTCGGATTTATGGAGACACCTCAAAATGGGTACCGCCTTTTCGTTTTGAAATTGAAAACATTTTTGATCCTGCCAAAAACCCTCTCTTTCTAAACGGTGAATGCGAACGATACCTGATGATGGATGGTCCGGATGTGATAGGGCGATTTGCGGTGATGAATCACTCAGAAAGGGACACCGTCTTTGATCCGCCTCTTGGTGGTTTTGGATTTCCGGAGCTGATCAATGCTCAGTCGGTTGCGGATGCGATGATTGGTTTTGTTAAAGAGTGGCACCATAAGAGAGGCTACAAGGCATTTCGCGGTCCCGTTAACTTTGGAGAAAACATAAATTGGTGGGGCCTTTTGGTAGATAATTTTGATGAGCCGCCGATCTATGGCATGCATTACCATCCGCCGTATTACAAAAAGCTTTTTGAAAATACCGGTGCCGAAAAAGTGGACGATCACTGGAGTTACAAGCGTGATTTTTCTGATCCGTTGCCTGAACGGCTCGTTCGGATCACAGACAGAATTGAGAGCAGGCCGGGAGTATCCATCCGTCCATTTGATATGAGTAATCCGGAGCGGGATGCAGAAATGATCCGTACGATCTATAACCGTGCCTGGAGGGATCAGGACATCGAGGAGCGTGAGCACGAGTTTACCGAGCTGACCCGAGAGGATGTGCAGCAAATGGTAAAACAGCTCAGGAAAATCATGATTCCGGAAAGCGTTTTGATTGCTTTTGTAAATGATGAGCCGGCTTCATTTATCGTGTGTGTACCGGACCTGAATGAAATATCCAAAGAAACGGGTGGTAAACTAAGGTTGTGGCATCTCCCAAAACTTTTCCGGTTCAAAAAACGGGCACGCCATCTGAGAACTACCGTATACGGAACACTCCCCAAATATCGCAAGATGGGTCTGGAGGCTTTGACATTTGTACGGGGAATTCAGATGACTCACGCCGCTGCACCCACTCTGGACTATCTGGAAGGAGCCTGGGTGAGCGAAAAAAACTGGCTCATGCAGAGAAGCCTGGAAGCGCTGGGCTGCCATCATCACAAAACACACAGAACCTACCGGTGGGATATCTAGAGTTAATATCAGTGATTATCTCAGCCACTACTCACTACTCAATACTCAAGACTAATCCCCTAAACCGTCAGCTCCAGGTTTAACCAGTCGGGACGGGGATCATTTCTGAGTTCATCATAGATAGCCGGGTCTTTTGCGTACAGATACATTTCACTACGTACCGAAACTCCTGCAAAAGGCTTCATCAGTTCAAAAACCGGATCCTTTTCCTGAGCATAAAGAGTGATCAGGGTGTATTTAGAGCCCCGATAAGAATTGTTCACATGCCTGAATAGTGCCTGCAGAGCTTCGGGAGAGTTTTCGTGTGCATACAGAACAAGCGAAAGCTGTCTCAGCGGTTTATTTAGACGTATCGGTGAGGGAAGGTTCATGATGGGGCTGAATAGTTTAAGTGCCGCGTTTACGAACCGGATGCCGGGTGTCAGTTTCAGAACCTGGTAACTTTTATAATTATGTTCATCCCACAGTGCCGTAACGGCTTTGATGGTACCGTATTCCCGGGCAACCAGAAAATCGTCCAGAGATAGGTTCTCCAGGCCACGTATATATCTTTCTAACTGTTGAAGATTGAGTTCGGGTGCAATTCGGTATTGGTTTGCGTAGCTGCGATAAACACGTACCAGTTCTTCGAGTTCATCATGTGAGGGATGGTCAATAGTAAACCGTGAATCCGGTTTCATCTTAAAAATGGGCAGGAGGTTGAAAATCCGGTTGTCACCCATATGAAAAGCTTCAGGGATTCCTGCACGTCCGCTTGCAAAAACAAGGGAATTTTGATTGTCCTTAAGAAAATTCCCGATCACAAAATCGGTGTCGGATGTGAGCACATGATCAATTGCTGTTTTTACCATCCGGAATGCGGTGAGGCCCTTGCGATATTCTTCATCCAGACGCAGGTCCATCATGTAGGCAAATTTCCTTTTTTTGCCTGAAAGAGTAGCTTCAAAATGTATCACGCCTACCTGACCAACAATCCTGCCGTCATCTTCCACAACAAAGTGCCATGAATCGGGGTCCAGAATTCGATGTAGGGTATTATACCGGGGTGAACGGTTTACAAAGAATGTGATGATCCCTTCCTGCAGACACCTTTTGGATAAAGCATGAATCTGGTCATTATCTGAATCTTCAGCAAGACGAATGCGAACGGAACTCATGATATTCAATGCATTTAGTTCTGCAGATTAACATAGAAAAAAACCGGGAAAGGTATGAGAAGACAGCAACATGTCTGACCTCACGTTATCATAGCGAGATGATAGAGTTCACTTTTCGGCGTTCTTATAC
>JAWVZW010000013.1:0-14628 GCA_033721975.1 Balneolaceae bacterium | reverse complement strand
CGGGCCAATATTATCAAACTGTACGGTCACCTGACGCAGGACCTGAGCCCCGGCATATTCTGGTTTACGGGTGAAGCCTGGTGGCAGCGGCCGCGACTTACAGGCAACGGAAAAATTCCGTTTATTGAGAATCTCGGAGCACAGGCTACGGTCTCCATCCGGCCTGCCGGACAGGTACTCATTGAAGGCTGGGCTGAATTTACCGGTAACCGGGAAGATTCAGTGGGTAATGAATTATCATCGTTTTTTATTGTTGGCAGCCGTTTCGAAATTTCCGTGACAGAAAGGCTGGGAGTCTACGGCAAACTTCTGAATTTGCTGAATGAAGAATATGAATTATGGCGCGGTTATCCTGAACGAGGGTTCCAGGGTTTCGCCGGAATTACATACCTGTTTTAGTCATGAAATCTACATTTATAAAAGCTTTTAAAGAGGTACTGAGGGAGCAGATTCTCGATAAAAACAAAGTGGATGTGGAAGGTCTGGGAATGTTTGAGGTAGTGCACCGGAAGCAGCATCAAAAGAAATACGAGAATGGCAGGGTTGTCATGGTTCCGCCGGCCGACGTGGTAGAATTTAAATCAAAAGTAAGGAGCTCGAATGAAGATCGATAAAAAGAAACTGATTCAGCTTTTGGTCGAAAAAACCGGCATGGATGAGGGTGAAGTGGAAGATCAGCTGCAGCAGCTGATTGACCGGATCATTGATGCGGCGGAACGGGGGAAAGCTCTTGAGATCAAGGAATTCGGTTTATTTTATTTCGATGAGGATGGAAACCTGAAATTTGATCCATCCAAGGAGCTCAGTACTGAAATCAATTTTAAATACGCCGGAATGGAGCCTGTGGAACTGAAACCACCCCGGGGCGCTGCTGAAATGAAAGAGTCAGAAGGAGATGAAGGTGCATCTGATCTGGCTTCAGGCGATGATACCGATGATGAAAGTGATATTGAACAGCCTGTGACAAAAACTCGTACCGCTGAGGAAGAGGAAGACCTTAGCGCCATTTTTGGGTTTGATGAGGATGATGATAAGGGTGAGGAAACGGAAGAAGAGAGCGATGAATTTGAATTACCCTGGGGGGATCAGTCCGGGGAAGAGGAACCCAGAAAACAGGCTCATTCCGAATCAAAATCTGAGGATGACGATGAGTATGATGATGAAGAGGCTCCCGAACGTGAGGAGGATCCGTTTGCAGGGCTGCTCGGCGATGCATCCAGCAAAATGAGTGCAACCGAAAGAGGCTTTTCCGGCGATGAAGAGAAGCCCGGTCATCCGCTTATTTCAGGATCCGGATCCGAATCGGGTTCCGAGAAACCCAAATCGCCGGCTCAGAAGAAAGAGAAAAAGCCATCCAAGCCCAAACAGGAGTCGGAACCGGCACCGAAATCAAAGCCCGCTCCTGCTCCGGCTGCTGCATCTGAAACCGGATCTAACCCAGAAAAAGCTGCATCCACAACTCCTCCCAAAAAGGAAGGAACGCAGAAGAAACCGGAACCCGCCAAACCGGCTGCCGCTGCCACACCCCGAAGAACGACTCCCGGTTACCCGGGCAGGCAGCAGAGCAAAAGAAAGGATCCGATTGTGATCGTGATTGGCATCGTGCTGGTATTTATTATCGTGGCAGCTGCGTTTCTGGTTATACCGGGCATGCTGGGAGACTCTGAAACAGAATCACAAAGCCCAGCCTCAACAACGACCCCATCCGAAGTGACGGAACAACCCGCCATGGATGAGGCTATGAATATGGAAGAACAGATGCCGGTCAACAGTGCTGAAGATGAATCAGGCAGCAGCGGTGAACCTGTTTCGGAATCAGAAACCCAGGAAGATTTGCCGCCGCCGGAACCGGAAACCGAAGTTGCAGTAACAGATAATGTAACGGCCGATCCGGTCGCCGAAGAGTTGGAAGCGGACAATGGCTATGGACTCAGAGGAGAACTGAGCGAGGAGGCAAATGACGGGTACTCCATCGTTCTGCACTCACTGAGGCAGGAAGCCAATGCTGAATCGATAGCAGCCGACCTGGATGCAGAAGGTTACAGGGTGCTGGTGACGCGGCGCACTGTAAACGGACAAAATGTATGGAGGGTCAGCGTGGGTCAGTTCGAAACCATTGCCAATGCCCAGGAAGCTGCCCTGACACTTCCATCACCCTATAACTCAAATAACTTTATTCAACGAATACCGACTAACTGACAAATAAATGAATATCATCTCGATTAATTTACTCCAGGATGCAGAGGCTGTAACCGATTCACTAGCCCTTATGCTCCAGGAAGAATCATCCATGTCCTTTTTTGAAATTTTACAGCAGGGCGGGCTGCTCATGATACCGCTCTTCATTCTATCCATTCTTGCGATTTATGTGATTTCAGAGCGGTGGAGAACCCTCGAGAATTCAAAGATGGATGTGAATACCATGCTGAACAATATTGAATCCCTTCTCAAGTCGGGCAGTCAGCATCGTGCCATTCAGTACTGCGAGGAGTTCGACAAGCCCCTGGCACGAATCCTCAAAGCCGGAATACGGCGGCTGGGACGCCCTATCCGTGATATTGAAGATGCCATTCACAACGCCGGTAAAAAGGAAATTTACAGTCTTGAAAAGCGGATGAACTGGCTGGCTACGATTGCCGGTGTGGCTCCGCTGATCGGATTTACCGGAACGGTAACGGGCATGATTCGTGCCTTCATGGATATCCAGTCCTTGCAGGGCAATGTAAATCCCAGTGTTCTGGCGGGCGGTATCTGGGAAGCCCTCATCACCACCGCAACCGGACTGATTGTCGGTATCATCGCATACGGTTTTTATAACTTTCTGCTTGGCAAGATCAACCGAATGGTTTTCGAACTGGAAAATGCCTCGGCTGATTTTGTAGACCTCCTTCAGACACCGGCAGCCAAGAAGCGCACGGAGGCGTAACCGATGAATTTCAGAAAAGACAGTGGTACAATGGAGCCGCTGACGATGTTTTCTCAGTCGTCATTGACGGATATCATATTGCTGCTGCTCATATTTTTTCTCCTGACATCCTCTTTTGTATCCAATTTTGGGATCAGGGTCAATGTACCGGAAGCGGAATCGAGCGTAAATACGGACGCCACACAGATTTCGGTTGCCATCACGGCCGAAGGTGACTTCTTCGTGAACGGTGAACAGGTGACCGCGGCAGGACTTTCGGCATCTATACAGCAGGCGTATCAGAATCAGCCTCGTGCAACGTTAGTAGTACGGGCCGACCGTGATGCGCGGATTGACGATGCGGTTCGCGTGATGAATATCGGGCAGGCTCTAAATATGAATATGGTGATGGCTACCGAAAGAAATTAGGCCGGAGACCCCTTTGCAACTATGAGTAATTGGTTTGATTCACATATCGATAAGGAAGACCGCTTTGGACTCGGCGTGACCGCTGCTATTCACCTGGTGCTATTGCTGATCGCTCTGCTCTATAATATCAGTTTTGATATCGATAACCGCCCCGCCTACATTGCGGTTACGCTGGGCGAATTCCAAAGTGGCACGCTTGCTCAGCAGTCTGAAGTGCAGCGGGAAGAGGTAGCCACCCGGCCCAATCCTGCCGAGGAACAGCCCGAAGATCCCAATCCGGAAGTGACTCAGCCCGTTGAGACCCCGCAAACGCAGGAAGAAGAGGTGACCAAGCCGGTGGAGCTGCCGGAAGAGACCGAAGAAATAGAGAGTGATGAAGTTGTGGAAACGCCTGAAACAGAGGTGGTAAACCCCGAACAGGTTGAAGTTACCGAAGAGGTGATTGAAGAAGACGTACCCCCGCAAACCCGCGAGGATGAGCAAACCCAGGAGGGCGTGGACGACAGCGGTTCCGAAGAAGGGAACACTGGTGAAGTGGATGTTGATCAGGGAACCGGAAATAACCCTGATCGATCGGCACCCTATGATCTGGAATGGGAAGGAGACCTGGACCGGACTCCGATGATTCAGCCTTTACCTGCAAATCAGACGAATGAAGAAGCAGTTATTACGATCCGTTTTGAAGTAAATCCGGACGGTACGCTGGGAAGAGTCATTCCTCTGCGAAAAATGAATCCTGAACTGGAAAGAGAAGTGATGAGAACACTTCGCAGCTGGCGTTTCTCCCGGTTACCATCAGGAGTACCACAGGAAGCACAATGGGGTACCATTACGTTCCGGTTCGTTCTCGACTAATTCAATCTGCCTGATCCTCTTCTCATACAGATTTTGTTTCTGCTGGCTATTCGGGCTTATCCGGAAGGGATGCTTTGAGAAAGAAGAAATTCCACCACCGAAAGCGCCATTGTTCCTCATCATGGATTTGAAAATCACGCTCCTTGAGCATGGATTTCATTTCGTCAATATTCCGGGCCGATATGTGTTCGGGTGAGAGAAGATCGATCAGCCGGATGGCAATTCTGAATAAACCCTTTCGGTTCCAGTCCTGCATCCAGAGCGTGCCTCCCGGTTTCAGAAGCTTACGGATGTGGTCAAGCACCAGGGGCTGATCCACAAAATAGTGGAAGGAGTTGAGGCAAATGATATGATCAAAGGAGCCGTCAAGCCGGTTCAGCTCTTCGGCGAAATGTGCATGATATTCAACGTCAGGAAAGTGCCGCAATCGCTCCTTTGCAATATCCAGCATCATCTCTGCCGGATCATTCAGGACAAGCCTAGCCGGAGGGCCAAAGGTTTCTATCAGTTTCTCAGCCAGTATACCGGTTCCTGCACTGAGGTCGAGTACCTCAAGGCTTCCCGTATCCTGAAAGTCCAATCGCTTCAGCAGCTGCTCATGGGTATGGGCAAGATACGCACTGTATAACCGATCGTACTTCGAAGACAAACGATTATAGTAACGAACGGTATGTTGAGCTTTATGGCTGATGTTTTCCGACCAGGTATAAGCTGGCTAAGTAATCCGAATCTTTTGGCTTAGAGCCTGACCGGAACAGTGATCGTTTGTGAACCTGTTCGGGCAAAATTTAAGGTCAAGTCTATTGAGTCGCCTTCTTCAAGCGTTTGCGACAACATAATCAGCATTACATGAAGTCCGCCCTCCCGAAAAGGTACGCTTGATTGAGAAGGGACTAATACCTGCGACACATCCCGCATTCCCGTCAGCCCTTCTTCTGTTATGTAGGATTCATGTATTTCCACGAGTTCAGCTGCATCGGTCTCTACGGAAAGAAGTGTATCGGGCTCCTCATCGAAGTTGGTCAGAATAAAATAAGCAGCGCTCATGCGATCTGCTGAGCCGGGCCTTGCCCAGGCTTCCTCAACCTCAATGCCTTCTCCCATCATTGACTCGGGTTGCGGCTGAGGCTGTTCCTCCTGTGAGCAGCCTGCAATCAGAAATAGCATGAGAAATATCGCCGGGATAAAATTAGAGTACAGTGTTTTCATAATAGTTTATTCAGATCTTCAACGATTATGGGAACCGGGGTCATGCTTCCACCATAATCGAAGATAAGTTCAGAGTTTTGATTAATGAGAAGAATCTTGTCGGAATGGTTTATAAAATAGAGTCTTTCCCCGCTTTCCAGATCCCTTGAATAAGATTCCTGTGTTCTAACACTTACGCGTTCCATTAACGCTTCAATAGTTTCAGGATTGCCCGTCAAAAAATGAAAGGGCTCACGATCCATATCAAAGGCACCGGCATATTCTTTTAATACTTCCGGCGTATCCCTTTGCGGATCGAATGTGATCAATACAAACTGTGTATCTCCGGGATCCTCAATTTCTTCATAGACACTGTTCACATTGGCCGTTATAAAGGAACAGATATCCGGACAATTGGTGTAGATAAAACCGACCACAATCGGAGAACCCTCAAAGTCACCCGGAAAGATCACCGTTTCACCATTCTGATCAATCAGTTCAAACCGTTCAGAACTATAATCATCCATCGCGGGACTTCCGCAACCTGAGAACAACAATAGAAAAAGGACGGCAGGTAAGAACCTGAGCGTATGAATCATAAGTAGATGGTAGACGTTGATATATTGGTTAAACTACTAAAATTAAATTGCATGTGTGAACAGAACATGAAATATAGGGCTGATGAGAGCCCTGCTGTAGGGAATGAAAGGGGTAAAGCTCAATGCTGTTCTGGCAAATGATGATAGCCGGATGCATCAATTTGCGGGTTAAAATCGGTATCCATGAATCAGAAACAAAGCTTTGATATTTTCAGCAGAAGCCAAATTCCGTTATCATTCAGATAAATACGAAAATCTTTCCTTTGCAAACATCATCAAGACATAAGATGAAAGAAAAGCTTCCCGGCTTTGTGTTCGGATTTCTTTTTCTTCTGGCCTTCCCTATGCTGCTCACTGCACAGGACTCACAGACGAATGAGAGGGAGCCGGTGGTTTGGAAGCTTTCATTTGAAGGCAATGAGAACTACAGAGGAATGGTACTGAAAGACATCATTGCCACAGATGACCCGAGCTTTTTACAGAAACTGCTGGGGCGTCATGGCGATTATATTCTGAATGAAACGGAGGTTAGAAGAGACCGGATCAGGATTCAGCGATTTTACCAGAGAAGAGGGTTTGTTGAAGTTTCCGTTGATTATGAGATCAGAACCCTGAAGCGCGAATGGAAAAAAGAGGTCGTTTTCAGTATCAATGAGGGCAATCCGGTGATGATTCGTGACAGCCGGATTCTTATCGATGCCGGAGAGGAAATTGCCGAAGAAATCAGGAATGACCGCGATTTTGAAAGGGCGGTCAGCCGACACCAGTATCGGCAGGGAAACCGGTATCAGAGCCTGAGGTCGGCGGATGTACAAGGCCGTTTTTTAAGGGTTCTGGAAAACCTGGGGTATCCCTGGCCCGAGGTGGATATTGAAGCGGAGATCGATACGGCCGCCAGTTCAGCGGATGTAACAATTACCGCCCGTCCCAATCAGAGAAGTCGTTTTTCAGATATCAGGATAGAGGGAGATCTGTCCGTACCCGAACGGGTGCTTCTGAGGGAGACCAATATCCGGGATGGCGTTCTGTATAGCGGAAATATTATGCAGGAAGGCCAGCGGCAGATTTTCAATCATCATCTGTTCCGGTTTGCTACCATCACACTGCCTGAACAACCCCGTGACTCCACTCTCGAAGTTCTAATAAGGGTCAGAGAACATCCGCAAAGATCTGTCATGGCATCCATCGGTTTTGGCAGTGAAGAGTATCTCCGTGGTCAGCTGAGCTGGCAGCACCGCAATATCAGCGGCACGGGACATCGTTTCGGTGCAACGGGCAGGGGATCGTTTATTGAACAGCGGGTGAGCGCGGATTATCTGTTTCCCTATGTTTTTAATAACCGAAGCAGCAATGTATCCAGAATATTCGGTATTCATAAGCTGGAGCCATCATTTGAACTTTTTCAGGCAGGTTTTAACAACAGTTTGATTTATGAACTGAGAAGATCGGTAACAGCCTCAGCCACCTATGAGTTTTCGGTA
Organism: Balneolaceae bacterium; assembly: GCA_033721975.1. Lineage (GTDB taxonomy): Bacteria > Bacteroidota > Rhodothermia > Balneolales > Balneolaceae > Rhodohalobacter. The sequence goes on along the minus strand of JAWVZW010000013.1, from coordinate 7,171 downwards.
AATGAGGAGCTCTCAAGAGATCCGGATATATCGCTGCCTGATTCAGTATTGAACTATAACGTTTCCTCCCTCACTCTCTCCGGTTACTACAGTGAGGGTTTATCGAGAGATCCTCAGGGCTGGGTGATACGCCCGTTTGCGGAGTTTTCAGGGTTATTCACAGAGGGAACGTTCTCTTTTCAGAAACTTTCACTGGATGTACGGAGATATACCCGGCTAACGAGATCTACCACGCTGGCAACCCGGATCAACACAGGCAAGATCTTTTACCAATCGGAAAGGACACTGCCATCCAACATCCTATTTTTCACGGGAGGAACCAACTCAATCCGGGGATGGAACAGGCAGAGGCTGGGTCCAAAGAGGCCTGCATTCAGGGATGATGGGTCTTTCAGAGAGTATGTTCCAACAGGCGGCAGGGCTCAGTTGATTTTTAATATTGAAATGCGTCAGCAGCTGAGAGGCATCATCCCGAATGTGGGTGTTGCCGCTTTTCTGGATGGAGGTCAGGTGTGGCAGGATGCCGGAAGCCTGGAAGAAAGGCCCATACAGTTTGGGGCGGGTGGCGGCATACGCTATCAGTCTCCCATCGGGCCGATACGGATTGATATCGGGTATAAGCTTAATCCCACTGACGAAGACCTGAACATCTATGAGGGAACCGATTACGGTTCAAAGTGGAGCCGGTTAGGAATTCACTTCAGCATTGGTCAGGCATTTTAGGAAATTGAACGTTGATAATGAGTAAAGAGGAAACACATAGCGAAGGAAAATCCGGCAGATTCAAAGGCAGATGGAAAAAGTGGGCCATCGCCTTTGGCATCGTTGTGATTATACTGGTTGGTTTTCGCCTCTTCCTTAAGAGTGATTTTCTGTTTGACAGGCTTAAGCTGATCGCGGAAAATCAGGCGAATTCCATGCTGAATGGGCAGCTAACGATTTCCACGCTAAGCGGGGATTTGCTGAACGGAGTTACGGCAACCGGCACAGAGCTGCGGGATCAGGACAATAACAGGGTTCTTGCGCTCGATACCCTCAGAGTAGAATATGAATTTTGGTCTCTGCTGAGATCTCCTCATACCTTACAAGATGTAAGTTTGAGCGGTCTGGAAGTGTATCTAACACAGGAACAGGACAGCGCATGGAACGTCATGAAGCTGGTTGACATTCCGCCTGCTGACGAAACGGAAGAATCCGCTTCCTTGCAGTGGGGAATTGAGACTTTAAGCTTAAACGATGGATTCATACATGTTATGTCTGACCAGCTTCTTCCGGATGGGCAGCTAGATCTCACTCAGATAAACATCACCGGTTCTGCTGGGATGAGAGAGGAAGGATTTTATGGTAATCTTCGTCAACTGGATCTGACTGTTCAGGAAACGAGACTGCCGGAACCGGTAAATCTGCTGGCGGAGGGGCGCACGGAAGACGGGAGAATTACTCTCGAATCTATTGTAATTAATTCAGGCCGATCCCTGATTCGGGCGGCAGGATCATTCAGCGACGGCGATATCAATGCGCAATCGGGGACGGATAACATCTCATGGAGAGATCTTGCAGCCTATGTGGACAGCTATCCGTTGGTTCAGGATCTTGAAATAGATCTGGGCGTGTCAGGCTCATTGAGTGAGTTGACTATATCGATGCATGCTAGGGCGGAGGGAATGGAAACACTTAGGCTCGCGCTTACGGGTTCACTGGACAGGAACCTCATGCTGACAGCAGCTGATCTGGAGTTAGAAAATCTGAACGCCCCGGTGCTTACGGGTAATGCCGAAACGCCACGAGTTGAGGGTTTCAGCTATAATGGTGAAGGACAAATAACTCCCGGGGAATTCGAAGCGGCGGTATGGTCGGGAGATCTGAATATCAATGGTATTCATTATCTCAATTACAGGGTCGATAATACCGGCCTGGCCCATGAGCTGAACGATGGAAGAGTGGATGCTTCAGGTTCGGCCTCCGTTGATGGCCAGATACTCAATTATACCCTTGGAGGAACCGGGGTATTTGGCAGTTCACCGGAGTGGAATGCACGGGTTAACGGCAGACGGATTAATCCGGCAATCTGGCTGGATGACCCTGAGCTGGATGGTGATCTTACATTTTCGGCACAGCTGTTCGGGTCCGGTTTTGATCTGGAAACACTGGAATCACGCGTTCAACTGGATGTTGAGGGTGCCCGATTTCGGGATCAGGCGTTCACCTCTATGAATTTCACGGGCAGGGTAAACCGGAATCGCATCACCGGGAATGCTTCACTGACTCTGGATGAAAGTAGGGCATCTGCGAGTTCTATGATCCGAAACTGGCAGGAAACACCGGATTATGAATTTGATATCATACTGAGTGCGGTGGATCTATCGGAAATTACATTCGGAGGGGCGGAACTGCTGCCAAGCAGGCTGAACGGGACATTGACGGGAACCGGAAGGCTGTTTGATCCTGAGCAAATGACAGTAAATGCTGAAATGAGGTTCGATTCCAGCTATGTTAATGGTGAGGAGATCGAAACCCTTCAGGGAAGATTCGCCATTCAAAACAGCCGTTTGATGGTTGAAAATGCAGAACTGGAAAGTTCAATTGTGGATGCTTCCATTCAGCTGAATCAGCATCTGTTTGAGTTTACCAATCCATCCAATACACTGGATTTTAGTGCCAGTCTTAAAAATCTGGATCCTATAGCTGAATCGTTCGGGCTAAGAGAACTACGTTCAGGCGGTACAGTTTCAGGTCGTATCACAAGAAATGATTCAGGAGTCCTGCAGTTTGATGCAGAAGCAGAACTGACAGAAATTGCGGTCGACAGCCTGCTTCGCGCATCAGAAATAACGGGGGCAGCAACCGCTTATTTGAAAGAGAATACCGAGGCTGAGCTGCAGCTGAATATTTCTGAGCCTGTGATTAATGAATTTCCGCTTCAGGACATTTCGATAAGAGTTTCACCCGTCATTACTGCCGGCCGGACAACAGGGGCAATGGAATTTGAAATAATGGGTAATGAAACAAATTCCATCTCACAACAGGGCGAATTCAGTCTGGATTCCACTTCTGTTAGAGTCCGCACAGATCAACTCAATTTTGCCACTGCGGAACGGGAACTCTCACTGACTGAACCTTTCAGTTTGTATCTTGAAAATGGCACTGTTCGTTCGGATACACTGCGTATCCAGAGCTCGGATAATGCAGCAAGCTTTGCATTCTGGATACCAAATATTGATTCCACGCGACAGGAAATGGGGCTGGATGCGGAGAACCTGAATTTAGAGGCCCTGCAGTCTGTAATCATGGAAGAACCCCTGGTGCAGGGTACTCTATCGGGGAGAGCAACCTTCAGCAACAGTCAGGATCATCTCACGTTAACCACATCGGGGGGTTTAGCCGAATTTCGTTACAATGGGGGTGAAATGGATTCCATACGGTTCGATCTCCATATAGAGGATGAATGGCTGGATGGGAATGTGTCCGCTTGGCATAAGCAGGCCGGCATATTTGAGGGGAATCTCCGCGTACCCTATTTGCCGGGGGACCCGCTGCGATTTGATGATGAATTTTTCGACAGGAAGATTGAAGGCAGGTTTGATTTAAATGATACAGACCTCGCTTACCTGCTTTCCTTTGCAGGTGAGGATTTTGAATCGGGCCTGGAAGATACCGAGGCGCTCATCAATTTTAATGCAAATCTATCGGGTGAAGCCGGCAATCCTCAATTAGAGGGAAATCTGAAGCTTACAGAAAGCACCCTATCCGGTATACGGATAGATTCAGCTGATGTGGAAATCAATTACCGCCACAGTTCAGAACAGCTCAGTCTCGAGGGTCTGGCCGTGTCCAGGCAAAATCCGGTTTTGAGATTTGATGCTTTGGTTCCGCTAATCATTGATCTGCAGCGAGCTGAGGTGGTACTACCCTCTGAAGAGGATCAGGTAAGCGTAAACCTGACCACGGAGAATTTTAATCTTGCTGTCTTCAATGATTTTGTGGACCGAAGCCAGATCAGAGAGATAGCCGGCAGGCTGGATGCCGGGATCTCGATGGACGGCATGCTAGGCAATCTGGAACCGAAGGGGACCATTTCTCTCACGGGGGGAGCGGTTCGAATTGTACCGGCCGGCATCAAACCCTCACAGATTACTGCACAGATGGATCTTCAGCCTGGCAGGGTCGAACTTAAACAGTTCAGCGTAAGAAGCGGCCCCGGGCAGATCAGGGCCAACGGAACCCTGATGTTTGAAAACCTAACCCCAGGAGAACTGAATCTGACAATCAGCGGTAACCAGTTCAGGGCGGCAAATACGTCTGAATACAATGCACTGGTTGATCTGAACGCATCATTGAGTGGTACATTCGATGAGCCGAACCTCAGAGGAGATCTGACATTTTTAAGCGGATTTGTAAACCTTCAAAATTTTGGGGAAACAGCCATTGAAGACGTTCAGCTTGAGGAGGATGAAGAAGAAACCAGTTTTATTGATTTTTATGACCCGCTCTCAATGGAAATGAATGTAAGTTTTCCGAGGGATTTTCAGATACGAAACAGGCAGTTTCTTGAAATGGAAATCAATCTGGGCGGGAACGTTGATCTTGTAAAAAACAGGAGAGGCGATCTTCAGATATTCGGTAACCTGGAAGCCGTGAGCGGTTATGCACGACCGCTTGGCAAGAATTTTATCCTGGACGAGGGTACGGTTACATTCACGGGGCCCGTAGATAACCCGACCCTTAATGTGATTACACGCTACGACCCTCCCCAAAGTCAGGATGTTCGAATATTTTATATCATTGAAGGAACAGCTCAGGATCCGGAATTCAGGTTTGCCAGCGAACCCCAGCTCGAACTGCAGGATATCATCAGCTATACCCTGTTTGGCAAACCGTTCTATGAACTGGAGTCCTGGGAGCAGGTGGTTGCGGGATCTGGAAGCAGCCCATCAGCCACGGATATTGCCCTGGATCTGCTTCTTGACCGGGTAGAAACCCTGGCTTCACAGCGGCTGGGGATTGATGTGGTACAGATCGATAATACGGGAAGCGGATCAAGCAGTACCACCTCGATCAAGACAGGCTGGTATTTGAACAGAAATACCTTTTTTGCAATCGTGAATGAGATCAGCAGCTCCAAACCCAAAACGCTGTTTATGCTTGAATATCAGATCAAAGAAAATCTTGAGCTTCTGATTACACAGGGAGATGATTCCAGACAGGGTATCGATCTCAGGTGGAACTATGATTATTAATGATTGTAACAATCTGTTCGGTCTCCCGGTCGTTAAAGGGCTGGATGTTTACAAAATAACTGACGTATCGGACCACAAACTGTGAAATACTTCCGAAAATGACGTTACCGGACATTTTAAAAGCACTTTTTATTTTGCTGATTCTTGGCGGTGCAGGATACTACTTCCTGAACTACAGCGGTCCCGATCGCCCGACAGCGGGTCAGCTGGTGCCCTGCCAGGAGCCTTTGGTCTATAAAATCGGCTCTATTGATACACGATTCGGTATTACCGAAGAGGAAGTGGAGACAGCCATGCGACAGGCAGTGGCTTTATGGTCTGATGAACTCAGCCGTCCGGTTGCCATCCACTCAGAAGAAGGTGATGTAGAGGTCATATTTGAGTACGACGAACGTCAGCAGCTTGTAGACGGCGAGCTGAGATTCAGGGAAAGAATAGAATCCGAACAGACCCGTCTGGATCAGTTTCATCAGGAATATGAAAGGGAAAGGCGTGCTTTCGAAGAGAGATCCAGGGAGTACACGCAGCTGGCAAATGAGACAATGAGAGAGATTGAAGAACTGAATCGCTGGGTACAGCAAAGGTCACCGTCCGGTGGATTAACCGAGCGGGACGCAGCACGCTTTGAGCAGCGCAAGCAAGAGATTGATCAAAAACAGCAGCAGGTAGAGCGCGAACGGCAGGTGCTCGAAAACATGGCTGAACGATTGAACAACAGTGCTGATCGGCTGAACCGCATGACGGCGGAAAATAACCGGCTGGTGGATGAGTACAATGAAGAATATTCAGGTGAAAAGAAATTCACCAAAGCCACCTACCAAAATCTGCCCGACGGTGGTGCGATTACGGTGAACACCTATCTGTCCAAGTCGGAACTGGTATTGATTCTTGCCCATGAACTGGGTCATGCATTCGGGCTGGATCACATTCCCGATCCCAAAGCAGTAATGCACAGCCAGATGGGAGAGCAGGAACTGTTTCCGGTACTGCAGCTTTCGGAAGGCGACAAGAGAGCCATCGGCAATGTCTGTGCTGGTGTCAGCCTTTAGCCAGGATCAGGAGACAGAGATTAAACGGACGCACTCTCTTTTGGTTCAACCCTCTGCGTAATCTGCGAGCCTCTCTGCACATCTCTTCCCTTTAGGGATCGCTATTTGGAGAGATTAATGGTAAAGTTCCAAAGTTGTGGGCCTATTCATTCAGATTCAGGAGAAAATTTACTCAAAGATAAGCGGGTAAAATCCGGTCAATAACAATTATCTATCATCCGGCGCATAAATATTTGATACCTTGATTAGATGGGATGTTAGCATTTCATGCAAAGAATATAGCCGTAGCTGCAAAACGTAAACCTGATCAAATACCATATCTATGAGCAACGAAAGTAAATGCCCTTTTCACGGATCCGTAAAACCCAATGCAGGAGCAGGCACCGGTCTGAGCGAGTGGTGGCCGAATCGACTGAAGCTGAACATTCTTCGTCAGCATTCTCCCGAGTCAAATCCCATGGACAGCGACTTTGATTATGCGGAGGCTTTTGAGTCTCTTGACCTTGACGAGGTGAAAAAAGATATCTTTGACCTGATGACCGACTCCAAGGAGTGGTGGCCCGCTGATTTTGGTCACTACGGCCCTCTTTTTATCCGAATGGCCTGGCACAGCGCCGGTACCTATCGCGTTCAGGACGGACGAGGCGGAGGCGGAACCGGCGATCAGCGATTTGCTCCGCTGAACAGCTGGCCGGATAATGTGAATCTCGATAAATCACGATTGCTCTTATGGCCCGTTAAAAAGAAATACGGACGAAAACTTTCATGGGCCGATCTGATGATTCTTGCCGGAAACTGTGCGCTTGAATCCATGGGCTTTAAGACCTTTGGTTTTGCCGGCGGACGTGAGGATGTTTGGGAGCCGAACGAAGATATCAACTGGGG
>JAWVZW010000012.1:0-15176 GCA_033721975.1 Balneolaceae bacterium | reverse complement strand
TCCTCACCCATACCATAGAGAGCAGCCCGGGGCAGAGGCATCCAGTTTTCCCAGCAATTCAGGCCGCCAACGGTAAATTCTTTCAGAGGATGAACCTGCAGACCATTGCCGTCGCCCTGAGCCCAGGCCAGACGCTCATCATAGGTTGGCTGCAGCTTTCGGTGAACGGAGCGAATCTCACCCTCCGGATCAATGTACACAAGAGAACAGTACAGACTGTGTCCGCCCCGGTCAGCAGCCCGTTCTATTGTACCCAGATATACAGCCATGCTGTGTCGATCTGCAAGTTTGCATACCGAATCCAGGTCGCCTTTGTCAATTCTGACGGATTGAGAAACGTAATGGGCAAAGATCTCTTTTTGTACGGTAGAGTCCCATTCCGATGCATGTGTATTGGCCAGCCAGTGAGGGTATCCCGGAAGCAAAGCCTCACCAAACACAACCAGTTCCGCACCTTCAGCGGCAGCTGCATGCATGGATTGTTCGATTTTATCGAGGGTGGCAGCCTTGTCGAGCCACACGGGTGCAATTTGAGCAAGGGCGACTGTAAGATACTTGGGTGATGACATGGTTGTTTTCTTAAATGAAATTCTTAAAACCTGAATAAAAACTATCCGACCGGTTGATGTCAATACCAGGGATTCTTCCGACATCAGACGGATAAAATAGTTGTTCTGCACTGAAAATGTCTCAATAATAAGTGACATTCCGTAGGTTTAGGAAGGCGAGAAATGATAGTTATGAAAAACTCACACCAAAAAAATGATCAAAGCAGGAATCATTGGATTCGGAAAATCGGGTAAACAGATTCACACGCCTTTACTGGATGCATGCAAAGATATTGAGCTGGCTTGTATTGTGTCACGGTCGGCACCGCTTCAGGTACCCGGTCGTGAGAATCTGGAGGTTCTGAGAACACCCGATGAGCTGTACCGCAATCCGGATATTGACCTGGTCATCATCACAACCCCGAATCACCTCCATGCTTCCCAGGCCGAAGAAGCATTACAGTCCGGCAAACATGTGGTTGTCGAGAAACCGTTTACCGTTACATCCCGTGAGGCAGAGTCACTCATTGAGCTCTCTGAGCGGAAAAACTGCCTGTTGAGTGTTTTTCAGAACCGCCGGCTGGATGGTGATTTTCTGACGGTTAAAAAACTGATCAGCAGGGAAGCCGTGGGCAGGCTCGTAGAATTTGAATCCAGGTTCGATCGCTTTCGTAATTATCTCAAAAAGGATGCCTGGAAAGAAGAAGATCTGCCGGGGAGTGGTATTCTCTATGATCTCTCCCCGCATTTAATTGATCAGGCTCTTCAGCTGTTTGGAAAGCCTGAGAAACTGCTTGCTGAAATCCGTAATCAGAGAGGCGGGGACGCTGACGACTGGTTTGAAATTCGCCTTTACTACGATGGATGGGTAGCCACCCTGAAAGCGGGTATGCTGGTGCCGGATCCAACCCCACGTTTTGTGCTGCGGGGAACAGAGGGAGCGTACACTAAATATGGATTTGACCCCCAGGAATCAGCCCTGGCAGAAGGTAAAGATCCCCATCAGCCCGGATGGGGTCGTGAGTCTGAGGAGAACTTCGGACTGCTCATTACCTCTGATGGGGAAAAGGACCATAAGGTTCGGGTACCCACCGCACCCGGAGAGTATTCGCACTTCTATGCCAATATTGCCGATTCGATCAATGGGAAAGACACTTTAATGATCAAGCCTGAGGAGGCAGCTGAGGTGATTCGGTTGATCGAATTTGCACTGGAAAGCAGTCAGGCTGGACGGATGATAAACTGCTGAAGGAGTTTGAGCCTACATAACATTGTATGAAAACCCTTTCTTATGAATGTACACATTACCGGACAAAATAGATTTTTTGAACGACCGGCCTGTTTCCCGGTGCCATTGTTTGGCAATTTCAGCTTCGCCCTTGCGATCGGCATCATCCAGAAGTACGGTTACTTCCTCAGATAATCTGTCATTAAAGAATGGGAGTGCCGGGTACCTTGATTCTTCAAATCCTTCTTTGTTTGCTGGCGGACCATCCACAAAAAGGAGATCTATCTTTTCTGTATCGATGGCCTTTTCAAGAATTTTCGGATCGTACCAGGTCAGGGATGAATCAGCACAGTATTCCGAATGAGTAAGAGGTGCATGAACCTGTTTTACGTAGGGTAACAGGTCGTGTTCTTCAAGCTGTTTATTGATAATGGATAGCCAATTCTCGTCATGATCTATGGAATACAGTATTCGGTCTTCATCACCAATCTGTTTCAGCAAGGCAGCCACATAGATAGTGGATATACCCGCGCCGCATTCCACAATGACTTTTCGACCGTTGATCATAATGTCATTCAGAATATATACCAAAGCTGTGGGACGTATGGATGCACCGCTCCAGGGCACATAACTGTTGTGCAGATCTTTCAGACTATGAAGGCACTTCATGTCCTTAAACTCCAGTACAATGTCTTTCAGAATAAAATCTTTAACGGCTGTAAACATATTTTGAAACTATGCGATTGCGGGATAATCGGGAGTGAATGAAAAAATTGTGAAAGTATCCCTAAGGATAAGGGTTTAAGTTTATGTGTGAAAGTGTCTTAACGGATAGGGTTCAATAGTCTCAATCCGTATCAGAGGTTTTCAAATATTTCGTTTTGATTGTGTGCATCATTCTGCAGTGTCGAAAGTACTGTTTGAAGATCCTCTTCAAGGGAGTGCGAAATATCGGCCGGTTTCTGGTTCAGGTCAGGTCTGGAGGGTACACCTACACGAATGCATAAATCCGGCTTGTCACTGTTTGCGGTGTGAATATAAATTCCGATCGGAACCAGATCGCATTGCGGACACCGTTTGGCAAGCCAGCCAAGACCTTTTTTGAATTCAGGTTTATCCGTGGAAAAGGGTACAATTTTCCCTTCAGGATAAATGAATAGGCAGGAATTGAGTCTGTCCATAGATTCTTTGGCGTAACGCAGCGATTTGACAGCCGCTCTGGGATCCTGCAGGTTTACTGAAAAGGCACCAATCTTCCGGAAGAAACGGTGCTCCAGCATCTGCTTATCTTCCATCATGGCTCTCGCTTTCTGTTTGAATCGTTTTTGATTTAGCAGAAGGGGAATCAGACCATCCCACCATGAGGTATGATTCAGATAATAGATGGTTCGGCTTTCAGCTGAAGGTTGGTACTCTTGATCAATCAGGATATTTTTGAAGCGCCTGCGAAACAGGTTACGTACATAGATATCAAATACGGCAATAAAGCCTGCTGATTCACTCGCAGGAATAAATATGGGGTTTTCCGAATCCGGCATTCAATGATTTCAATCACGTTACAATCTTTGAAAAACTAAAATATGAATATTACTGATAAACACATTGCCGATTACACCGAAGCCTTTACAACATCCGAACCGGAGCTGATACAGGAATTGATTCGCAGGTCGGATCGGGAGCTGGATCATATTGATATGCTGAGCGGACGGCAGACCGGTATGCTGCTGAAATTGCTGGTTCAGATTTCCGGTGCAAAACAGATACTTGAAATCGGCACCTTTACCGGATATTCGGCGCTGATGATGGCTGACGGTATGCCCGATGACGGAAAGCTAATGACCCTTGAAATGAACAGGCGGTATGAAGCAATTTCAAAGGATTTTTTCTCCATGGAACCTTATTCATCAAAGATTAAGCAGATGATGGGTGACGCTCTGGAGATTATTCCAACCCTGAAGGGTCCGTTTGATCTGATTTACCTGGATGCAGACAAGCAGAGGTATCCCGATTACTGGAAGCTCTGTCGTGAGAAAACACGTTCAGGCAGTCTGATTATACTCGATAACGTACTTTGGAATGGAAAAGTGCTGGATCCGAAAGGAAGAAAAGACCAGGCGATCCACAAAACCAGTGAGCTGATTCGTGATGATGACGGAGTCGAACAGCTGATGCTGCCAGTGCGTGATGGAGTGACGATTGTGAGGGTAAAGTAGGGCAGGGGGAGACGGCAAAAGGCAAAAGTGAAAAGTGAAAAGTCAAGGTCGATGCGAGATCATGAATACTGTCCAACAACCAACAACCACCATCACACATCACACATCACTCATCACCCATCACTCATCATTTACTTCCCTTATACAATTCATATTCCAGCAGGCGGCACTCTAAGGTAGAATTAAAAAAGGTTGTCCGGCTTTTGGCGCGCAGGCCGATTTTTTTGGCCAGCTTCATGTTTGCGGTAAAAACATAGCCTGTTTTACCCGGACAACTGTTTTTCATGAAGTCTCCGATCTTTTTGTAGAGCGGGCGCAAGTCTGTGTCATCTCCCAAACGCATTCCATAGGGTGGATTCACTACAACTACGCCATCTCCATCCGGAACCGTAGTTTTGGCAATGTCGCACGTTTCAAATTCAATCACATGGTCCACGCCGGCAGTTTGTGCGTTTTTTTGAGCAGATAGAATGGCCTGAGGATCATTGTCGGAAGCTATAAATTTGCCTGAAATATTCCGGTTAACTGCCTTTTTCGCTTCATCCCTGATCCTGAGATAAGATTCTTCATCATACCCCTCCAGATGCATAAACCCAAAGTTATTTCGAAGGGATGCGGGTGCACGGTTCATTGCTTTCATTACCGCCTCAATCACGAGGGTGCCGCCGCCCGTCATCGGGTTGATAAAGTGCTCCCCGGGCTTCCAGTCGGTAGCGGAGATGATGCCTGCAGCCAGAGTCTCCTGCATTGGAGCACTGACAGAACTGGATCTGTAATTCCTGCGCGACAATGATTCACCGGAAGTATCTACAAAGATTCTGGCAACTTCCTTGTTCCAGAAGAGAAACACAACGGCTTTGGTAAGGTCCGATCCGCTGTCGGGCCGTTCGTCGGTTTTAAACCGGATACGGTCCACAATGGCGTCCTTCACTACCAGGTTGGCAAACTGGTCATTCTCAATGGTCGGGTGATCAACCCGTGAGGTGACCGATACATATCCGTCATTCGGGATCCACTCTTCCCAGGGGAATAGTTTAAGCCAGTTTCTCAGCTTGTCCGGGTTATCTATCCTTTTTTCATCCAGAAGGAAATGAACCCGATGTGCCGTTCGCAGCCAGAAGTTGAGGCGGATACAATCATTCAGGCTGCCTTCAATTTCAACACCGGTATCGCGTGTCTCTTTGGGTTCATAACCCATTTCCTTCACTTCACGGATCAGGAAGGGGGCCAGGCCCATGGGACAAGTTATACTTATGATGCCGGTTTTATCAAAATTGGCCATGTGATTGGCGGAGTTGGTTTATGAATGGGAGACTGTAAAAATAAAAAACCCGGCAGATACAGGGTATCGGACCGGGTTAGATTCGGTATCTGGTTTTCTTATGCCTTTAATTTAATTGGCAACTTCTACCAGTTCAATCTTGAATGTGAGATCTTTGCCTGCAAGGGGATGATTTGCATCCAGTGTCAGGTTTTCATCTCCGATTTCTGTTACCCGAACAGGAACAGGTTGACCATCAGGCTGATTCACCTGAAGCTGCATTCCTATTTGCGGTTCAATATTATCGGGAAGCTGATCTTTTGGTACAGAAATAATCAGATCATCTCTGACATCACCATAAGCTTCTTTACTCGGGATGTCGACAGTAGTAGAATCGCCGACATTCAGCTTTGTAACGGCTTTTTCAAAACCGGGGATCAGTTGACCCTGACCAAGTGTAAACTCGAGAGGCTCGCGATCTTCAGAAGTATCAAAAACTTCACCGTTTTTAAGAGTTCCAGTGTAATGTACTTTGACGGTATCACCGTCTTTTACTTTAGACAAAATGTTCCTTTATTTTCATTAAAATATGCTGTTAATGCTTAAAGATAACCTTTTTAGAAGAGAATTAAGAATTTGAATCCTTTTACGAGACCCCGATCCCCGGAACTGAAGAACATCCTGAACGAAGTTCAAACCATTGCTGTGATTGGTTGTTCTTCAAACCCGTACCGGACCAGCTATCACATCTCCGAATACCTGGTTAAGGCAGGATTCACGATTTTTCCGATAAACCCGAATGAGGAGCGGGTACACGGAAGAAAAGCGTATTCCTCAATGGCTGACCTGCCGGAAGATGTGACAATCGATCTGGTTAATATCTTCAGAAACAAGCGATACACCACCGAAACGGTGAAGGAGATCATTGAATGGGGGGAAGAAAGGAATCAGAAACCGGTTATCTGGACACAGCTGGACGTAAGTACCGATCAGGCAAAAGAGCTCGCCGGGGAAAATGGATTCACCTATGTGGAAAACCGCTGTATCATGGTTGAGCATCGGTAGAGATAGAGAATAGCCGGTTTATGTTATTCAGGAAAGAGAATCTTCCGGCGGTCTTCCTCAAACTCTTCCATTTTTGATGTCAAAACCGTTTCAATCTCTTTGCGTTCGTCATCCGGTACGGCCGTTGAAAACTGCCGGATTCGATTCCCTTCTTTATTTTTGTTGGCTACATATTCAATCGTGATAACCGTTTCACTGCTCCAGTGCCACGATATCACATATTTCCAGTGTATCCAGCGATCGAGCAGCAGAACACCATAAGACCTGAACTCCGGGACTGCCTTAAGGGTCCACATAAAGATGCCGATTGAAATAATGGAAACACCCGAGGTGATACGAATGCCGGTCATCACCTGATCGGTTAGAAGGCCGGTTCTGTATAGTCCATACAGTATCAGAATTACGGAAAGAAAGTTGGGTGCATGGTCGATCCAGAAAGATCGATGCTGGTAGAGGATGGTACCTGACCGGCTTCGGTATCTGAACATTCTCACGGAATATCCTGTAAAGAAACCGGCAATCAATGTGTATATCCCCATCATGATCGGGGCTGCTATGCTCTGAGGCAGAAATCCCATCACATAGGCAATCATCATTAATGTGAAGGTAAAAAGAACAATCAGTGCCCCGTTCAGGACATTTTCACGCGTAAGCCTGTCGAGCATAAACCAGGTCTGAATGCCTGTAAACACACCACCTGCAAAAATGATTACCAGAAAAAGAATGAATATCCACATCAATTGAGTGTATCTTTCTTACTTAATAAGTTGTTTTTAAACAGATCATATAGTTCAGTGAAAAATCAGATGGACTCAAGATACGCACCGAAATCCGTAGATGTGAGTAATTCCGACCAGCGGCTTACAATTACCTGGCGGGATGGTGAAAAGACTGAATTCCCGCTCTTCGGATTACGTAAAAATTGTCCCTGTGTGGCATGCAGGGGAGGTCACGACAAAATGGGGCGATTTGAACCCGGTCTGTTCAAGGTAAAACCCACTCAAATCTATCAAATTCGTAAGGCTGAGCCCATCGGCAAACACGCCTTGAAAATTACGTGGGATGATGGCCATGATGCAGGCATGTACAGATGGGATCTGCTCAGGGAAATGGGCAAATTCATCGAAGAAGATCAGTAGCAGGTATTTAATTCATCATCCGTTCCCGCGGAGGATACCCGTAACTCCGGAAATCATAAAAGCAAGACCAAGTATGAAGGTCATCATGGGCCAGAAGCTGCCCGGTTCACCGTATGCTTGAAGCAACGAACTGCCTGCATCTGGATCCAGTGATTCATACCCGATCCAAAGTGCTGAAAATCCGCCAATGATTGATATAAGAGATATGAATACCCGGTTTCGGCTATGGTCAGGTTGCTGGCTATCGTCTTGCATCAGCTGAAAATTTGCGGATGACAATCCACTTTAATGGTACAGTTCTACTTTTTGGAAATGAGTCCGGCAAGCCCGGCTATTGCAGCTACAGATCCACCAATCATCATCCATAGTGCCTGTTTATCCGGAGAACCGGTGAAGAACTCATTTACTTCTGAGCTGATTGACTGATATTCCTGATAACCGAAATAAAGAAGCAGCAAGCCGCCTACGAGAAGTCCGGATGAGATCATTTTTTTCATGGTGATTCGGTTTTATTGATGGGATTGGTGATTGATTTGTTATTTCGGCTGTACTGATCACGTGCCTCCAGCAGTTTCAGTACCCTTTCCATACACTTTTTCTTCTCCAGGATGTTTCTTGTATAAAAATAGGTGGATGCAATGACAAATGCCCAGCCCAGCATACCCAATACAAAAGACGACAATGATTGATCGTTTCCAAATTCTATGAAATGAAGAATACTGATCACAGAAAAGACGATAATATTGATGAACACAATGAATCCAAAAAATCGCGTCTGACGAAGTGATTTTCTTGCCAGTTCCCGATATTTGCCCTGCCTGAACAGTTCACGCTCAGAAAAGAGAAAAAAGTGCTGGTATTGAGTCAGCTCTTCTTCAGCCATAGCAAAGAATACATCCTTGTCACTCATGATACCGTGTTCAGGTTATATGTTTATAGAATCAGAAGATAATTCATTCAGAAAGGGCTGATCAGCCTATTCTTTAACCGCTTCCTGCAAGGAAATCCATCCCGTTCCGTGAAATAGCTGCCGGAAAAGTTCAGGATGAAGAATTTCCGCAATGATTCTGGCCGAATCATAGATCCGGGGCCCCGGACGATTAAAGTATTGATTGCCGTCAAGGATATATACTTCACCATGATTTACGGCTTTTAAATCATCCCAACCCGGTAAATCCCTTAAGATATTCAATTCAGCTATGGTGGCTGAAATATCATATCCGCAGGGCATAATCAGGATCACATCGGGGTCTGCATCAAGCAGTTGACCCGGATCAATCCATGGAGAGTGGGAGCCCGGAATCCCCAACAGGTCATCCCCACCCGCAAGGCTGATCAGCTCAGGAACCCAGTTGCCCGCACACATCATCGGTGAGATCCATTCGATCGCAACCACGCTCTTTTCAGCTTCACCCAATGTTGTTTGCCGTATGATATTCAGCCTTTCTTTCAGCTCAGTGACGAGTGCCAGTGCTTTATTCGATGCATTGAGCTGGTCACCTACTTTTAGGATGGAATCCAGAATTTCCTGTATTGACGCGGGGGACAGGCTGAGGACGTTGACATTTTGGTTTTCCAGAAATTCACCGGCAGCTGAGTTGAGCTGATCCTTTGAAATTGCACAGACTTCACAATGATCCTGGGTAAGAATGATGTCAGGATTGAGTTTCTTGAGCAGATCAGGATCGGCCTCAAAAGGGGAGAGCCCGTTTTTCAGCAGGCTTTTAATGGATTGGTCAATCTTTTCACTGCTCTTTTGTTGCGGGAAAGAGGGTCGGGTAACTGCCGGAAGGTTATGTACCGCAGTCGGATAGTCGCACTCATGAGAGCGTCCTGCCAAATGATCCTGTAAGCCCAGTGCACAAACAATTTCAGTTGCTGAGGGCAGTAAAGAAACGACATTCATCAAATAAGATCTGATTCAGAGTTGTAGATTATCAACGATAAACCAGCAGGAAATCATTCATCCGACTCCTGAGTGTACTCAATTGTACCCAGAGGCGGATCTGCTTCAAAGGGTTCATAGGGATAAGTGTCCGGGGTCACCACAACACCTGTTGTTTCCGTAAAAGGATACTCACTATCGGCATCATAAATGGCTTCAACGAACCATGCGGTATATCCGCTTTCAGGCTGCTGCAGATCAACGGAAACACCGCCGTCCTCTTCAACGGTCAGATCCCTCGCCATCCAGATTCGGTCTATAACATAGAGCCTGAAATCGCGTGCCTCAGGGTTATGGGCGTTCCAGAGCCGAAGCCGATCCGGAGGGTTTTCCTGACTGTAGCGGACCTCAATTTGCTGCGGAGTAACAGTCCAGTCAAAATCGGGAAGGTCACGTCCATTCAGAATATAATTGTAAAAGGAAATCAGTCCTGTTTCCATACCTGTACCGCTCAGGTTATGTCCGGTATTGGGGATATAGCGAAGATACTTTTCACCGGGCAGGTCGTCCCAGTAAAATTGCCAGGAATCAGGCAGAAAGAACTCATCGCTGGCAGCGTTGATCAGGTACTTTGGCATTCTGAGGCTGTCCAGGTAAGAAAAGGGATCCAGGATTTCGATTAGCCTGTCATACTCACTCGATTCCTGCCATGACATGACCGTCTCCTCCTCATAATCCCGAATTGCGGGGGACCACTCCCCATACGCTCTCCAATGATGTTTGAATGACGGATCCACATTTAGGAGATCAATCACAGCAGGAGCAATGGCCACCACACGGTCATCGAAAATGGCTGTTGTCCATGTCGTCCAGCCGCGTTTGGATGCCCCGGTTACCACGTAATTGTTCACAGCCAGCCCCAGCTCGGCGTCTGCAAAATCAGTAACGGTATCCATTGCCCTCATGGCTGAAGCCGTCATGGGTAGTCTGCCCAGCCAGATTGCGTCATCATTGTCGGCCCCGCCCTCCAGAAACTGTCGCCATCCATAGGCTATGATTTCATCTTCTGACCGGGGTCCATATTCATCTCCGATAAATGTAATCGGCTGTGAAGGTACGTTGTGAATATGGGCTGTTATGGAATTTGTTGCCAGGGCCGCTTCCAATACAATTGGATGAGGATTCTCAGGCAATTCGTCGTTTCTTGTACCGCTGCCTATCATCAAAAGTGCAGTTTCGTGACCCACTTCATCCGGAACCACTATGGTTAGCCAATGTTTCCATACAGGTTCGCGGACTTGTTCGCCGGGCGACCATTCCTGCGATATCAAACTGATGATATAGGTTTTATGTGAATCACCCTCAATCACTGATTCCAGCTCATATTGATAGGAGGGATGGGGTACACTCAGATAGGCTTCAAAAGGATTTTCAATGGATGTTTCATTGCTGCATGAAACCACCAGCAGCATGAATCCGGAGATGAGTATCGTAATGCTTTTGTACTTCATGAGACGTTTAGCATTAGGTTCAGTTTTTAAGGAAGCATAACCACATCAGTATACAAAAATCATTCAGATTCGGCAGGACAATTCAATTGGCGGGATTTGTCAGGAATAGGTTAAGCCAATCTCTTCCTTAATATTGTCGATAATTTTGATGAGGTTCAGGCTTGTTTGCAGTGATAGCTTATCACTTTCCGTATTTTGATGGATAAGGCACTGATTTACTTCTTCTATTTCGTGGTAATATCCATTACCCATATATGGGATGTCGTATTGCTGTACATTTTCACCCACTTTTACGGTTATACGCTCAGAATGATGAAAACGGCTGTGAAGGGTAAGGGTACCCCGGCTTCCATAAAGTACCGCCTCTGTGGGAGTTTCTGTTTCAAAAGTTGATTCAAGTACAGCTTTGGCATCATTATCATAATTGAGCAGCATGGAACAGTAGCTGTCAACCTTTGTATCGGTCATTCTGGCCGTTGCCTTAATTTCAGCGGGCAGTCCAAGCGTCAACATGCTCAGGTAAACCGGATAAACACCGATGTCGAGTAAGGAACCACCTCCCAATGACCTTTTGTATAATCGGCTGTCGGGTGATGCATCCGATTTAAATCCAAAATCTGCGTGTATAAATAACAGCTCTCCGATCGTGTTGCTTTTTAGCAATTCCAACATTTTTATTGTAGCGGGAATAAACCGGGTCCACATGCCCTCCATCAAAAACAGATTTCTGGATCGTGCAGCTTCAGCCATTTTTTCCGTTTCAGCAGACCGGATGCCCATCGGCTTCTCGCAAAGAACGGCCTTGCCTTTTTCCAGGCACATCAGGGTTTGTTCACAGTGGAAAGTGTGGGGTGTTGCTATATAAACGACATCAACCTCCGGGTCATCAGCCAGTTCTTCATACGACCCATAGCATTTAACGGAATGATACTGATCTCCAAATTCAGTTGCTTTTTCAAGATCTCTGGAAGCCACTCCCCGGAGTGTTGAACGCTCCGATAACATCAAGTCCGAAGCAAAAAGATGCGCGATATTTCCCAGGCCTATAATTCCCCAATTAATCTTTCTTGTCATAATCCTTTAAGATGATTTTGCAGTTTACAGTATGCATAGCTAAGAGCATCCGGTAGTATGTTTAGGATTCCAGTTCTCCGGCTGCTTTCAGTGAATTCCTGGAAAATATGGGTCCAATGATCTCATGTATCAGTGCCGCACCAATCACAACACCCATAATCAGGGATGCTTTTCCTTGAAAAAGTTCATTGTTTGTGAGCAACAGGGCCAGGCCAATGACAATACCTCCCTGAGGGATAAGCCCGCCAGCAGCATATTTTTTTATCCCGGAAGAAGCATTGACAATGACGGCTCCCGTATAAATTCCTGAATACTTGCCGGCTATTCTGGCAAGGATGTAAATGAGAATCAGGATATAACTTCCGCTGATGGAGGATAAATTCAGGTGTAGGCCGGAAAGTGTAAAAAATATTACAAATATCAGCTCATCAGTGTAGCGTTCAATCAATTTGAAAATCTTATCTGATTGCGGATTTCTGTTGGTTACAATCGTACCCAAAGTTATCGTGGAGATCAGGGATTCCAATCCGAGATTTTCAGATATACCGTAGCACAACAGGATCAGGCTGAAGGTGAGAACGATAAGTGTACCTTCTTCCTGTTTTTTAAAGAATGAGGTCATGAAATTAAACAACAATCCTATCACAATACCCATGGCAATGGCTCCGCCAACATTAATCCCCAGATCCAGCAAAGTTTCGCCAAATTCGATGTCGGAACCTCCTAAAAAGAAAGCGGCAAATGATGTGACAAACGTAAAGATGATGACTCCGGCAATGTCATCAAAAGCTGCAATTTCAAGCATCGTTGAACTTACCTCGCCCTCCGCATTGTATTCATGTTTCACCGCTAAGGTAGCAGATGGATCGGTAGGTGCTGCCAGAGAGGCTAGTACGAGGCTGATGGCAATGTTTACGTACAGTGAATCAAAAAGACCCATAAAGTAATGCAGCACCAAAAACATCAGCAGGAAAACGGAAAGAAAGGCAAAAAGCGATTCAAAGAGCGTAAGCATCAGAATCTTCTTACCGGTTTTCTTCAGGGTATCTGCTGAAAGGGCCCCGCCAATGGAGAAGGTTATCAGAGCTAGAGATATCGTAAGAAGGGAATCGGAATTATCAACAAAGCTGGTGGACATGATTCCTGTCAGATCCGGATTCAGCAGAATCCCCGCAAGAATGTATCCCGATATCTTTGGCAACTTCAGCTTCTCGGCAATCTCTCCAAAGATATAACCCGCAAATAAAATGATTCCGACGCTCAGTACAATATTCATGATCAGCTGATTCTTTTTGAAGCGTTTCGGCTCATTTCAGTTCAGTCAATGAGTCATTCCATGTCTGAACAATATAGTAAATGGTTGTATGGCCAGGTCAGGCAATTTCTGAATAGCTCACTCCGGGATTATAAATAGGAGTGCATCAGGTACATTACTGCCAGGGCAGGTTGTCAAGATCCACATTCCCGCCGGTCAGGATAATGCCTACTTTTTTTCCGGAAGCATCTAATTTTCGATCCCGGACGGCAGCCAGCGGAACAGAGCATGAGGGTTCAATAATGATTTTCATCCGCTCCCATACGGCCCGCATATCACGGATGATCGATTCCTCGGAAACCGTAAAAATGTCATCGACATGTTTATGGATCACCTCAAAAGTGAGTTCTCCCAGGGATGTTCGAAGACCGTCGGCAATGGTGTCGGTACGAAGAACAGGTTCAATACTTCCGGAGTGAAAGGATCGATAGGCATCATCGGCCAGTACGGGTTCTGCCCCGTACACTTTGATTCCCGGTTTTAAATGCCGTGCGGTTATAGCAGTACCGCTGATGAGTCCCCCTCCGCCAATAGGAGCCATGATTATATCCAGTTCGGGCACGTCTTCCAGGAACTCCTTTGCACAGGTGCCCTGACCGGCCATAACATCGGGATGGTTATACGGATGGATAAATGTGGCTCCTGTTTCATCAACAAGCCTTTTTGCGGTTTCAGAACGAGCCGCAATTGTGGGCTCACAAAACACAACTTCCGCTCCGTAACCACGCACAGCATTAACTTTAACGCGCGGTGCGTTTTCCGGCATCACAATGGTAGCTTTGTAGCCATTCATTCTAGAAGCCAGTGCCACTGCCTGTGCGTGATTCCCGGAAGAGTGGGTGATAATTCCCTTATTTCCATCTTGTTCTGAAAGTTTTGCGACGGCGTTGCAGGCACCCCGAAACTTGAATGCGCCCACTTTTTGAAAATTTTCGCACTTGAAAAAGAGCTCCGCACCCGTGATCTCGTTAAAATAAGAGGATGTAAGAACGGGTGTTCGGTGAATAAAAGGTTTGATACGCCTGGCAGCATCTCCAATATCTGCGTACTGAGGAATTGTCATCTTCATGGCCTGTCTCAGTTCAGGAAGAATCGGAATCCGAGCCCCCCGGAAAATCCAAAATTAAAATCCGGACTCACTTCAAAGGTCGGAGCGATTTCCATATAAAATTCAACAGGAACCTCCGAGAAACCAGCGGTTAATCCAGCGGGAAGACGAATGGCAAAAAAACTGTCATCAATTCCGATTTCTCTCCAAATGTACCGGAGTCCGCCTCCATAATAGTAGGACAGAGTCCCGAACTCCCAGTTCAGTTCATCATACTTTTTGTGATCCAGATAATCGAGATGGAGATAAAAACTGGAGGCGTTCTCGCTGAGATTGAAACTGAAAACGGATGCCAGTGCCCCGGTATCAGAAACATATCCCTTCATGGATATACCTGCAGGGCTGGTTACCTGGGCTCCGATTCCAAAATTTCTATCCTGCGCCATTCCCTGTTCTACAAGGATGAGAAGGGATGTTGTGAGCAAAAACGTAAGTATCAGCTTTTTCATAGAGGTATCAGATTAATGACGTTTTGTTGACGTAAAAGTATCACCATGCAAAATCCAACTGTTTGGCCTTAAAAATGATCCCGGCCTGCTACATTCCTGGCTGTTTGATTTCATAACCTGTTTCGTTCTTTACCTGTTCCACGTACTCTGCCACATCATTCAAAAGCTCTTTAGCGTCGAATACAATTCCATCCTTGATGGTATAGCGGACGCCGCCAACACGAACGGCTTCATTGTCTTCATTCACCTTGATGGCCCCGGTTCCGTAGAGAACCTTCAGATTTCTTTGAGGATTTTCCTCCACAATCACCAGATCAGCCAGCTTGCCTACTTCGATGGTTCCAAGATCCTGGTCCATACCCAGTACTTTTGCACCGTTC
>JAWVZW010000011.1:0-15302 GCA_033721975.1 Balneolaceae bacterium | reverse complement strand
TATTCATGATATTGAACAGCTCGACCGCGGCTGGTATGCAGCACCCATTGGATGGTTCAACCTGAACGGATGGGGCGAATTTGCCGTTGCCATTCGCAGTGCACTTCTCCACAAGAAACAAGCGGTGCTCTATGCTGGGTGCGGTATTGTAGCAGATTCTGATCCCGAAACCGAGTGGAATGAGACGCTTCTCAAATTCAGCCCCATGCTTGAATCACTCACACAGTAAAACAAAAACAGTGAGGCTGAATGAATAGTCATTTGAGGTGGTCGTCGCACCTGCTTCGTTCATTTTACGATCAAGGCATACGGCATGCAGTCATTTCTCCCGGCTCCCGTTCCACCCCCCTAACCATTGCAGCCGCCATTCATGGTGGGTTTAAAAAAACGGTTGTGATTGATGAGCGCTCGGCGGCGTTTATCGCACTGGGTATCGGCAAAACTACCGGCAAACCCGCAATTCTTATCTGTACATCCGGCACTGCGGGTGTCAACTATATGCCGGCTGTCGTTGAAGCACGCGAATCCGGCGTTCCGATGATTATCCTCACTGCAGATCGTCCGCCTAACCAGCGGGGAATCGGCAGTTCTCAAACCATTGATCAGATCAAACTGTATGGCGGAAAAGAAGTTTTTTTTCATGAAGCCGGTGAACCCCGCGACTCTGACAACGATCTGGATCGTCTGGGTTATCTTGCCCGGCAAGCTGCAGAAGAATCTGTTCGAATCGGCGGTGCGGCACATATCAACCTCCCCTTCCGTAAACCTCTTGAACCTTCGGCAGATGATATCGAAGAACAGATATCATTAAACCAAAAACAGGTCACGAATCTTAAGACATCTGATGGGAAACCTTTACGGCGAACCTTACACCTTTCATCCACTGCAGTAGATCTGCTGAATAAGAGTGAAAAACCCCTGATAATAGCGGGGCCTGCAAATCCGCATCACGCGCTTCAGAATATATTTGATACGATCAGTCAACAACTGAATGCTCCGGTGATTGCAGAACCCGGATCTTCCATCGAAACCGGAAACTCCCTTACCATTAACAGATATGAACAAATCCTCAGGGTCAAGAGCTTTGTAAATGAGAAGAAGCCGGATCTTGTTATACGTTTCGGGGATCAGCCTTTTACAAAATCCCTCCTGAATGCTTTTGAATATTGGCACAAGGAAAAGGTGCCCGTGCTGCACTTCAGTGCCAGGAATGCTTCTCAAGATCAGGCTATGAGCGTTACAGAGAAGATTGTCTGTTCACCTTACGATCAGCTTTCCGCAGACAATCTGGAACCATCAGACAGATCTAGCACCTGGCTGGCAAGTTGGAAGGATGCCGATCAGGCTACAGAAACCATTCTAAATAAAGCCGTTGAAGGCAATAAAGGTTTGAGCGACGGCCATGTATTGAATGTTCTTTCAGAAAAAGTACCATCAGACTGGAACGTGATGCTCTCCAACTCATTTATTCCGCGTGATATGGCACTCTTTGGCCGTCCCAACAAACATCAGGCTGTTAACCGGGGAACCGCCGGAATTGATGGCATTCTTTCCACTGCCATTGGCATTCACAGCGCATCCGAAAGATCCACGCTCTGCATCATCGGCGACATCGCTTTTCTGCATGATTCCAATGCGCTTCTTTCCCTCAGAAATGTGGATCGCCCTTTTGTGGTGGCAGTACTGAATAATGGAGGGGGAAATATCTTCAGAATGCTCCCGGTTTATCAACATGGCGACTACTACACACAATATTTTGAGACACCTCAGAATGTCAGTTTTGAATATCTTGCCCGGGCCCACAATCTGAATTTCGAAGTTGTAGAATCACTCGAGGATCTGCACTCTCTGAATCTGCAAAGTGTAGAGGGCGTACAGATTATTGAGTGCAGAACTGATTCCGAAATATCAATGGACATGCGCCGAAAACTCTGGGATTTGAAGTACCTGACAAAGTCAGATTCAGACTTATGATCGCGTATTCAGATGGAATCGGGTATTACCTGGAGTATCACCACAGCAGCAGAAATCTGCCGGTATTGGTGATGATGCACGGATGTATGGGATCCGGTGAAGCATTCCGGCCGATTGCGGAGAACCTGCTTTCCCACTGCAATCCTCTTTTGATTGATCTGGCCGGCCATGGCCGCACCCAGACCCCGGCTGACCCTGCCCTCTTCTCGACCGACAGGCAGGTGAACCAGCTTCAGTCGGTTTTGAAAAGACTGTCCTTGAGCCCCATGATTGGTTATGGGTACAGTATGGGAGGAAGATTACTTCTTCAGCTCGCCGTAAAACATCCTGAACTTTTTGATGGTCTTTTTATTGAAAGTTCGCATTGCGGCCTTCAATCCGAGCAGGAGAAATCAATCCGGATTAAAGAGGATGAGCAAAGAGCCAGAAGAATTGAAACGGAGTTTAATTCATTTATCGATGACTGGCTTCGCCTGCCGCTCTTTTCAGGTACTTCGGATAAACAGACAGCAAAATATCGGAAACTGATGCTTTCGCAGGATCCCAAACTTCTGGCATGTTCACTGAGGGGATTCGGGGCAGGATCCATGCCCTCTGTCTGCGACCGGTTGCAACACTTGCCGATGCCTCTCTATCTTATTGCCGGCGGACAAGATGAACGCTATGTGAACCGGATGTCTGAAATGTCGAAAAAGTGCAATGATTGCACATTTCAAATTGTTGAGGGTGCGGGACATCGCGTGCATGCCGACCGTCCACAAGAAATCGCAGAAATGATCAAACATACCCTGGAGACACGATATCATGTCAGAGTGGAAAACCGTTAAAGAGTACAAGGATATCACTTACAAAAAGCGTGAGGGAGTGGCGCGAATCGCCTTCAATCGTCCTGAGGTGCGCAATGCATTCCGTCCTCAAACCCTTTTCGAACTGGAAGAGGCTTTGATTGATTCACGTGAAGATACGTCCATCGGAGTGATTCTGCTCTCAGGAGAAGGACCGGCCGAAGACGGCGGGTACGCATTCTGTTCCGGAGGGGATCAAAAAGTACGGGGTGCAAAAGGATATGAAGGAACCGATGGCGTTCAGCGGCTTAATGTGCTCGATATTCAGCGGCTGATCCGGTTTATGAGCAAAGTGGTGATCTGCGTGGTACCCGGATGGGCCGTGGGAGGCGGACACAGCCTTCATGTAGTCTGCGATTTAACACTTGCAAGCAAGGAACACGCCATTTTCAAGCAAACGGATGCGGATGTTGCCAGTTTTGACGGCGGTTTCGGATCTGCCCTGCTGGCGCGTCAGGTTGGTCAAAAACGGGCACGTGAAATATTTTTTCTTGGCCGGAATTACAATGCACAGGAAGCCTATGAAATGGGCATGGTGAATGCGGTTGTTCCCCATGATGAACTGGAAGAGACCGCCTATGAATGGGCCCATGAAATACTTGGCAAAAGCCCCACCGCTATTCGTATGATCAAATTTGCGTTTAATCTTGTGGATGACGGAATGGTTGGTCAGCAGGTATTTTCAGGTGAGGCAACGCGCCTGGCTTATATGACGGAAGAGGCAAAGGAAGGAAGAGATGCGTTTCTGGAAAAGAGAAAACCGGACTACAGAAAGTTTCCCTGGTTATCCCTCTGATTCCGACTTTTTCGTTTCAAGATGACCATTAGCCCCCTTTCGTGATTCAAAAAGCTGTGAATCCTTGATCCAGGCCCGGCCCCCGTCGTGCTGCAGTTTCTTTCGGTTCTTATATGTAAAAGCCTGCTTATGCAGATCAGGTAGTTTTTTCATCTGTCTGTGGGTTTTATTCTTCCGTAACTGACAATCTTAAAATACATCAACTCCGGAAAAGGAAAAACCTGAAAATCTTCTGCACGCAATTCATAGATTGCAGTATGAAAAAACTGCTCCATACGGGTTTCACATTTCCTGTAAATGACTTATCTTTGGTGTCTATCAAAAATTTCATTAACAGATTTATTATTCAATTATGTACGCTATCGTTAAAATCGGCGGACACCAATACAAAGTTTCTGAAAACGACACAGTTTTTGTAAACCGAATCGCCGAAGGTGAAGAAAAAATCACACTTGAAGACGTACTCCTGGTAAAGGATTCCAAAGGCAAGGTCAAAATCGGCAAGCCGACCGTTAAGGGAGCAAAAGTTGAAGCTACCGTCCTGGACCATCTCAAAAGCGATAAGGTTATTGTCTTTAAGAAAAAGAGACGAAAAGGGTACAGAGTCAAGAACGGACACAGACAGCCGATCACCCAGCTCAAGATTGATAAAATTTCGTAATTGTAATTAACGACCACGAGGTAACCCAATGGCACATAAGAAAGGTCAAGGATCGACAAGAAACGGACGCGACTCGGAATCAAAACGGCTCGGAGTCAAAAAATTCGGCGGTGAAGTAGTGCGTGCAGGAAATATTATTGTACGACAGCGCGGAACCAAATTTCATCCGGGTGAAAACGTAGGCCGTGGCGGTGATGATACACTGTTTGCTCTCACAGACGGAACAGTATCTTTCCGCAGACGTGGCAACGGACGAAAATTTGTCTCAGTCGAAGAAGTTTAAACATCTTTTTCTGAAACGATTCGATATACGAATTTAAAACCCCGGCATCCTTTGTCGGGGTTTTTTTGTTTCCGCTTTCCTTGTTCCGTTTATTGCGTCAATCTGTTACTTTAGCAGACAGCAGTCAATGAAATACCATCTAACCTATTTACAGACCCATGAGCTTTGATATTCCTGGCTTTCCGGGCATTCAATACGGCACTCTATATTGTATTGGCAGGAATTATGCCAAACACGCGGCGGAAATGAAAAGTGACGTGCCGGAATCTCCGGTTGTTTTTCTCAAGCCCCGAAGCAGCATC
The DNA here is from genome assembly GCA_033721975.1 of Balneolaceae bacterium. GTDB lineage: Bacteria > Bacteroidota > Rhodothermia > Balneolales > Balneolaceae > Rhodohalobacter. The sequence continues at coordinate 10,441 of JAWVZW010000011.1, read as the reverse complement.
ATCCACGATGGTGAAACCATTCGTATCCCAAAGCAATCCGGCGAAGTTCATCACGAAGTGGAGCTTGTTATTCTTATCGGAGAAAAGGCATCTATCGTCAGCGAAGATGATGCCCTGTCAAAGATAGCCGGCCTGGGTATCGGACTAGACATCACCGCAAGGGATGTGCAGGCAGAAGCCAAGAAAAAAGGTCTCCCCTGGTCACTGGCGAAAGGATTTAACACGTTTGCACCGCTGGGGACCCTGGTTCCTTACAATGAGAAGGTTCACGACCTCAGCTCTATGAATCTGCGGGTAGAAGTAAACGGCAAGGTGAGGCAGGACGGAAACACTTCCGACATGTTATTCACGGTACAGCACCTCATCTCCTATCTTTCCGAATGTTTTACGCTTTATCCCGGAGATCTCATCTTTACGGGAACACCTGAAGGTGTTTCACCTATCATGGGTGGTGATTTGGTCCGCGCAGAACTGGAAAATGGATTATCAAGCCTCAATGTGCATGTTTCAGACTAGATTTTTCTTCCTGCTGGGTCTTATAGCCGGCACACTATGCACGTCACCGGCCAATGCCCAGATTGAACCGACAGATTTTTTGACGGATTCGGTGAGCTACATCTGGCCCACCGATGCGAGCCGTTACCTCTCCTCCACATTTGCTGAAACCCGGTCGGCCCATCTCCACTCGGGCATCGACATCCGAACATGGGGACGCGAAGGCTACAGGGTTTTTGCCTCCAGAGACGGTTATGTGTACCGGATCGGGATGGGTCCAAGCGGATATGGCAATGTAATCTACCTTCGCCATAATGACGGATCGTTTACGGTTTATGCCCATCTGAACCGGTTTGAACCTGAACTTCAGGCGTATGCCGACTCAATCCGATTAATCGATTATCGCTTTGAGCTGGACCATTATCCTGAACAAGATCAACTGGAGTACAAACAGGGAGACGTAATCGGCTTTTCAGGATCCACTGGTGTGGGTCCGCCGCATCTGCACTTTGAGATACGTTCGGCCAACTACGTACCGGTTAACCCGTTGCTTTCGAATCTGTCAGTCGAAGACGACCTCTCCCCTGTTTTTTCACGACTGGCCGTCGAATTTCTGGATGGTCCCGGGCTTAGACGAACCGGTCACACGGTTATTCCCGTATCCGAAGGCGACGATGTTTATCGATTTGATGAAGTAACGGTTTCCGGTCCATTCGGCCTGGCTGTAAACGTATACGATCGCGCCAATAATACGCCCAATGTCTATGCGGTCCACTCCCTGATGCTGGTGTCAGAATCGGATACCCTTTTTAAAGCAACGGCCGACTATTTCAGCTTCATGGACGCCGGCAATATGTTTCTGGACCGTTCATACCCGATTCTTTCCCAGACACGAAGGGGCTATCAGCGGCTTTACAGGGTATCGGGAAATCAACTTCCTTTTTATGATAAAACGGTTAATGAGGGAATCCTGGATTTGCCGGAGGGTCTTCATGATTTCACAATCATTGCAAAGGATATTTACGGCAATGAGTCCAGGGCGGCACTAACGGTCCGATCAACCCGTAGTGATACTTTTTCACAATCCGTTTCAGACGTGAATTATGTACCGGCCTATCCCTCCTTTGATGGTCCGAATTCCTACCCCCTTTATCAGTCAAAGCCCGGATTCAGAAGTGTGTCCAATTTTATGCTGGCATCTGCTTCGGATCAAATCATGGCCCCATCCCGAGTTTCTGATGATCCGTTATTTATCTCGGCAGAACGGATGTCGGCCCGAAAAGTTCTTACGCCCGGTATGTACGATGTGCTCCATACACCGGATCAAAAACTTTGGCTGCAATTTTCTGAGACCTCTCTGTTTGATTCACTGGACGTAAAGGTCAATATCAGCGAAAATACTTCTGGCGATGAGCTCTCCATATCATTCAATCCGACAGACATCCCGCTGCAGCAGCCGGTATATCTGAGCGTGATACTGCCTGAAGGAGTGAAAAACCGGGATGGTCTGGCGCTATACTCAGTGGACAACCACCGTGAACGCGAGTCATTTCAGCCTTCTTCCATTTCGAATGGGATTTTGAGAACCGGACTAAGCCGGATTCGGGATCTCAAACTGCGCATTGACCCGAATGCACCCTGGGTGGGAAGTGCTTCATTCAGAAAAAATCTGGCTGGCAATCATATTCTGGTGATTCCCACAGTTGACCCGGATAGCGGCATAGACTACAGGAGATCAACAATCCGGATTAACGGTGATCGTGGAATTGTAGAATACGACCCCGATACCGACTGGCTCATTTACTATCATCCCGATTTTACTCCTCAGGCGTCTAATACCATAACCTATGAGATTTTTGATGGAGCCGGCAACAGCCGTACCGGGGAATTCACTCTTCCCGGCCCCGGCCGATAACAACCCCTTAGACCCTATCACCAACACCACCCGGCTTAAATTCCAGCAATACAGCTGATCTCAACCAGTACATCTTTAGGAAGCGTTTTGACAGCCACAGTCTCGCGAGCCGGAGGATTTTCAGGAAATCTGGATCCGTAAATTTCATTTACAGCCTGAAAATCGTCCATACTTTTTAAATAGATCGTGCTCTTGATGACCTTATCAAAGCTGCTGCCGGCTGCTTTCAGCACTTCCGACAGGTTTTTCATGACCTGTTCTGCCTGTTTCTCAACTCCTCCCTCAATAATATTACCGGTACCCGGTATCAGTCCGATCTGACCGGAGCAATAAACCAGGTCATTATAAATGACAGCCTGGCTATAGGGGCCAATGGCTGCCGGTGCGGTTTCAGTGGATACAATTTTTTTGGACTTCGACATAAAATTAAATCTGGTTTACAGGAAACAAATTTTGATTACCGATCTTAATATACATTCAAAAGATCGATTGTTCTGAAACAAAAACAGGGTGTACCCGAGTGATCCCATTATTGCGGAAGGTGCTATATATGGTTACTTTTAACCTGTTTGACATTTCGATAACCAATCATGAACTGATAGCCACTATTTATGAAACTTTTTAAACCATTTTTGTTCATTATTGCTGCTGCAAGTTTGCTTTGGGCATGTGAAGCCACCGATCCGCTGGTGAATGAAGTACAGCTCTTCATGGTAACCGGTGAATATGAGCAGGCACTAGACGTAGTGAATGCGGCAATAGCTGAAGATGAAACCAATTACGTTGCCCATTATTATAAAGGAGAAGTACTGGTCAGCCAGGCTGAAACCCTGGATGATCCCCGACGGCGACTGGAACTGTATGAGCAGGCACGATCCTCTTTTAACCGTGCAAAAGAACTCATGGAAGGACTCGAAGAGCGTCCCGATGAGTATGAGCAGCTGGAAGAGAGTGTCACGTTCTACTGGGCTGAGGAGTTCAACTCAGGGGTCAATATCGTGAATAACGACAGTGTTGCTGCCACTATGGAACAGCCCAATGTGTATGCTATTGCGCATTTCCAGAATGCTGCGACCATTCAGCCCGATAGTGCTCTCAGCTATATCGTTCTTTCTTCCGTTCAGTTTAACAACGGAATGCCTGAGCAGGCCATTGAGAATTATGAAACGGCAATGACCCTTCTGGATCCACCGGCCGTAGATGACTACGAATATATGATCAGCATCCTCCTCAACCAGGAGCGGTATGATCGCGCTGTAATGTACGCCGAAGAAGCGATGGAAATTTATCCGGAGGAATCCATTTTTGTGCAGCTTTTGGCCGATGCATTCTTGCAGACAGGTCAGCAGGACCGCGCCATTGATCTGATTGAGGGCCTCATTGCGGAGGAACCGAATAATCCTCAATACAGACGCGTTCTGGGAACCCAGATCTACCAAAGGGTTTCCTCAATCGCAGATCAGGTATCTGAAATGTATGAAGAAGCGTTTGAGATGCGCCGGGAACTTGATGGCCTCAGCGGTAATCAGCGTACCCAGATGCAGAACGAACTGGAAGAGCTTCAGGCAGAGATTACAGAACTGGAACAAGAGATGGATGAGCTGACTGAAATTTCCATTCGTGAAATGGAGCGGGTTGTGGAACTTGAGCCCGATAGCGAAAGTGCTCACTCCATTCTGGGAATTATCTACCAGAACCGCGCAGCCAGCCTTTTTGAAAGAAGGAATAACACGGTTGACAATGACGTTGCTCAACAGCTTGACAATGAAGCGCGTCAGAATCTTCAGGAAGCCCTGATCTATTATGAACGCGCCGCTGAGCTGGATCCGGATGATACGGAAACCTGGCAGTCTCTATTCCAGGTGTATACCACGCTTGGCATGGAAGAAAAAGCAATGGAAGCCATGGAGAAAGCGGGCCTTTAATTGAGAAAAGAAGCATTGTTTTCAAATTTTAAAACCCGAATGACAATCCCGGTTCTTGCCGGAATTGTCTTCGGGCTTTTTTTTATCACCTCCTGTGCACAACTGGGCCTGACCGGCAGCGATAGCACTTCAGCAATAACGTCAACGTCCACTCCCGAAGAGATAAACCGGGAACTGGCACGCGTGAACGAGCGGCTGAGTGAGAACCCTTCTGATTCTGTTCTGCAGAGAGAAAAAGCCGTACTGCTCTATACACTCGCACAAAACACGGATGATCCTCTTCTGAGAAAACCCTATTACCGGAATCTTCGGGAACTGGAGGAGAGCAATGAGCAGCAAGGCATCCAGACCCATGCAGGAGTTGAACGGATACTTAACCGGGCATGGAGCACCGAACAGGGTGCCGGCGTGGAGCTACTGCAAGTCAACCGAAACGGTGCCACTTCCGAGGCCGTGGATCTTGACAGAATCCGGACGCACTTTGAAAATGCAATCCTTCTGCAGCCCGACAGCCTCAGCACCTACAATCTGCTAGCCAACACGCATTATCTGAGCGGAGATCTTACTTCTGCCATCGAAGTCCTCAATCAGGCACTTGATGTACCGGGATCAGACAGCCCCGACATCAGGGAAAGACTGGCTTATCTCCATCTGGAATCCGGGAATATCGAGCAGTCTATTTTAATTTACAGGGATCTTACTGAGTCCTATCCTGAAGAAGAACATTTACGCCACGGACTGGCCAATGCCCTGATGCTGAGCAATGATCATGATGAAGCGATCGCCATACTGACGGACCTGGCGGAGGAGTATGAGACCCGGTATGAGTACAGGGAAGCCCTTGCCGTTCAGCTCTATTATGCATTCAATACTGACGTGGAAGAACTTCAGGAAAATCAAAATCAGGAGTCTGATGATGCACCCTCAGAAGAGCAGTTATCCGAACTGGTTGACAGGGCAGCCCGGTTTGATGATCTGATAAGCGGCCTTGAGGAGAACCTTCCCCTTACCGAAGAGCAGCTATACCGCAATGCCCTGATATATCTCAACAGTTCTGAAAGTTTTTATGATCTGTCTTTGATAACGGACGAATCCCGCAGGGAAGGCCTGCAATCGCTGCAGTCTGAATTTCTTCAAAAAGCCGCTCCCCTGCTTGAAAAGCTGGTTGAGGACAACCCCCAGAACCGTGATTATGCACGATCTTTGTATAATGTATACCGGGACCTCGGCATGAATGATGAGGCGGATGCACTGGAACGATCCTATAATCTGTAAAAGACCATGAAGTTTAATACCAAGGCAATACACGCGGGCCAAAAACCGGAAGAAACATCCGGGGCCGTTATGCCGCCCGTGTTTCATACATCAACCTATGCTCAGGAATCGCCCAATGTTCACAAGGGATACGACTATGCCCGCGTAGGCAATCCGACCCGTACGGCTCTCGAAAACCTGATTGCCGGACTCGAAAATGCAGATGAATGCGCATGCTTTTCTAGCGGTGTAGCTTCGATTGATGCGATTTTGAAGACACTCAAACCGGGTGATCACGTCATATCCACCAACGACCTTTATGGCGGTACTTACCGGTTATTCAGGCAGGTGTTTGAACCTTACGGCATCCAGTTTTCCTTTGTTGATATGACCCGGAATGAAGAGGTTGAACAGGCCGTAACGCCGAAAACCCGGCTGATCTGGATTGAAACGCCAACCAATCCCCTGCTGCGAATCATTGATATTGAAACCGTTTCAAAGATTGCAAAGAAAGCTGGGGCACTCAGCGTTGTTGATAATACCTTTGCCTCTCCCTACCTGCAGCAGCCTTTAAACCTTGGCGCGGATGCCGTGATGCATTCCACCACCAAGTACCTTGGTGGACATTCAGACGCGATCGGCGGCGCAGTGGCAACTTCCAACAAAGAGCTGATGGAAAAATTGCGGTTTCAGGTTAAAACGACCGGCGCCGTACCCGGACCCATGGACTGCTACCTTATTTTAAGAGGCATCAAGACGCTGCATGTACGAGTTCAGAGATCCGTGGAAAACGCAAAACAGATTGCCGACTATCTGTCCAAGCATCCAAAAGTGGAACTCATTTATTATCCCGGCCTCAAGACTCATCCCCAGCACGAACTGGCTGCACGGCAGATGAACGATTTCGGAGCCATGGTCTCTTTCAGTCTGAAGGATGATTCCATGAAGGCAGCCACTGCATTTATGAGCAATACCCGCATATTTACCCTGGCAGAGAGCCTTGGCGGTGTGGAATCCTTGATCAGCCATCCTGCATCCATGACGCACGGATCCATTCCCAAAGATGTACGGGAAAAGGCCGGTTTGATGGATTCACTGATCCGGCTCTCCGTAGGCATTGAAGACGCTGAAGATCTTATAGAGGATCTCAAACAAGCATTTTAAGAGTAAACAAAAAACTACCATAACGATATGAGAAACGTAGTCATTGTAGACGCAAAACGTACACCCATCGGTTCATTTGGAGGCAGCCTGGCATCTTTTTCCGCGCCTGAACTGGCAGCTTCCGTCATTTTTGAGCTGGTGAAAAAAACCGGGATCAAGCCGGATGATATTCAGGAAGTAGCTATCGGAAATGTTCTTACAGCAGGCATAGGCCAGGCTCCGGCCCGACAGGCCGCCATCAAAGCCGGGCTGCATGAACGCACACCCGCTACCACCGTGAATAAAGTTTGTGCTTCCGGAACTAAGGCAATCATGATTGCCGCAGATCAGATCGCATTGGGCCAGAATGACATTATGTTTGCCGGCGGAATGGAAAGCATGAGCAACGTGCCCTATTACCTCACCAAACAGAGATTCGGATCCAAACTGGGTCACGTTCAATCCATGGATGGAATCATCACGGATGGTTTGTGGGACGTATACAACGATTTTCATATGGGCAATGCGGGCGAAATCTGTGCCAAAGAGTGCAATATCTCCCGGGAAGATCAGGATGAATTTGCTATCACGTCCTACAAGCGGGCGATTGCAGCTCATAAGAATGGATGGTTTGATAATGAAATCGTCACCATGAAGGTGAAAGACAGAAAAGGGAATGTGACGGAAGTGACCATGGATGAGGAGCTTGACCGTGTAAACTTCGATAAGATTCCATCCCTGAGACCCGTGTTTGATAAAGAAGGGACAATAACTGCGGCCAACGCCAGCAGCATCAACGACGGTGCTGCCGGTGTTCTTTTGATGAGTGAAGAGAAAGCCAAAGAGATGGGACTCAAACCCATGGCACGTATCCTGAGCCACGCCAGTGCAGCCAAAGCGCCTGAATGGTTCACCACGGCTCCTGCCGATGCCATTCCTATTGCCCTGAAACGGGCTGGTGTCAGCAAGAATGATATTGATCTGTTTGAAATCAATGAGGCATTTTCAGTGGTGTCTCTGGCCAATAATCAGATCCTTGAGCTGGATCCTGAGAAGGTAAACATTCATGGCGGAGCCGTTAGCATTGGTCATCCCATTGGCTGTTCGGGTGCGCGAATTGTTGTCACCCTTCTGCATGCATTGAAAAAAACCGGCGGATCCCTCGGCTGCGCAGGTATCTGCAATGGCGGCGGCGGTGCTTCATCCCTCGTCGTTGAAATGCTGTAAGAACCTGATTTTACTGATCCCCCCTCAAATTGAGTTGCTTTTTAAAATTGGGGGGTGTATCATTTCAATGTTTATGAAAAGTAAAGTCTTGCGGTACGCTGAACAGGTCAAAATAACCGGAAAAACCCCGGAACCTGTCGAAGCATGAATGAAAATTCCAACCTTTTTCGCCTATAACAGAAAGCTACAGATCCCATTTTGTTACAATTCGGGTCGGTGACCGTCCTTAGCACAGTTAATCTGCCCGTGTGTATACATACGCCTGATTGAAACAAATCGGCAATGGGGCTAAACGGCAACACAAATACCATGCAATCAAATGAACCTGATTGCGTTTTTCATGCTATACTTGCAGTAAACCAGTTCAGAATTATGAAAAAAGTTTTATCCTCTCTGTTTCTCATCGTTTTAGTAATCAGTTTCGCCAGGCCTGCAGAAGCACAGGTTGGCATCACAGCAGTCCCTTTTCTGCAAATTGAACCCGATTCAAGAGGTGCAGGAATGGGGAATACCGGTGTTGCCATAGCGGATAACGCCTCTGCCATCTTCTGGAATCCCGCCGGTCTTGCATTTCAGAATCAAAATCAGATCAGCATCACTCATGCCAACTGGCTTCCTGCATTTAACGCAGACCTTTTTTACGACTACCTGGTAGGTACCTATCACGTTGAAGGCATCGGTACCATTGGCGGACATATCACATTTTTGAACCTGGGCGAGCAGACACGTACGGATGAGGCCGGTCTGGAGCTTGGCCGATTTAACAGTTACGAGATTACGGCGGGACTCTCCTACGGTTTCCAGTTATCCGACAATTTTGCCCTGGGAACGGGTCTTCGCTATATCTACAGTTCACTTGCTGACGGAAGCGTGAGCGGACAGCAGATCAATCCGGGATCCAGCGTAGGCCTTGACCTTGCAGGACTTTATAAGAGCAACTCCTTTAGCGTGGCTAACCGGGAAGCGCGTATTAATGCAGGATTCAACCTGTCTAATATCGGCCCGGGTATACAGTATACCGACAACGCTCAGAAGGATCCGCTTCCTACAGTACTGCGGGTTGGATGGGCTTATACCATGGACCTGGATCAGAACGGGATGAATACCCTGACGTTCTCAAATGATATATCCAAGATCATGGCCCGTAACAAGCGGCTCGAAGATCCGAATAATCCGGACAATGACACATTTGAGCCCATGGGAGTTTTTGAAGCCCTGTTCAACTCCTGGGGCACCCTTGAAAGAAATAACGGCACCGGTGATATTGTCTCACTTAGCCTGGCCGAGCAGCTCATGTTCGGATTCGGACTGGAGTACTGGTATAACAACCTGTTTGCGCTCAGAAGCGGCTACTATTATGAAAATCCCGAAAACGGTAACCGTGAATTCATTACGCTTGGCGCCGGTTTGAAATACAACATTTTCGGTTTTGATTTCAGCTATATCTACACACTTGAGGAAGACCATCCGCTCGCAAACACAATTCGTTTGAGTGTCTTGGTTAATTTTTGATAACGTTTCCATGTAGATAGATGGCTTTCAGAAAAAAATTAAGCAGTGGTATAAAAAGTGTGCCACTGCTTTTTTTATGCCTGTCAGTCATTGGTATAGTTCTGGCTTCAACTTCGGAATCGGTCCATGCCTCGCAGACCCTATCCGGCAACGCTCCCGTTGAAGGCACGCTGAATATCATCGCGGTGATGGTTGAATTTCAGCCCGATGACAATCGCTTCACCTCTGGCAACGGTACCTTTGATCCGGGAGCCATCCCCTATCTTGAAGAGCCGGGTACTCCCATCGATGCCCTGCCACATAACCGGCCCTATTTTGAAGCGCACCTGGATTTCGTGAGCAACTACTATCAAAGTATGTCAGATTCCCGTCTCTCCATTGAATACACCGTGCTTCCCGACATCTATACCCTTCCGGAAACCATGGATTTTTATTCTCCTACCGGTCCGGATCCGGAACTTTCACCTGTTGCAGCGATGGTCAGAGACGTGTGGACGGTTGTTGGGGAAGCCGGTGATTTACCGATAGGTACCCTTACCCGGGATGGTGTTCAGACCGCATTTGTAATTTTTCATGCCGGTATTGGGCGCGATGTTGAACTGACCGGTACCACACTCGACCGTACCCCCCAGGACATTCCTTCGGTATATCTTAACCGGGACGCGCTTTCTTCATTGCTGAATGACCCCACATTTACGGGCTTTTCCATTGATAATGGCGACCTTTTGGTTGATAACTCCCTCATCATACCCAGGACTCAGACCCGGGCAGGGACCGATGTGACCGGAAACCGTTTTCTGGTACCCTTATCGATCAACGGGCTTCTGGCGGCTCAAATCGGCAGCCACCTGGGTCTCCCCGATCTGTTCAATACAGAAACAGGCGAGTCCGGCATCGGACGATTCGGGCTGATGGACGGAGCATCCATTTTTGCTTATAACGGGCTTTTCCCTCCTTCACTTTCGGCATG
>JAWVZW010000010.1:0-16228 GCA_033721975.1 Balneolaceae bacterium | reverse complement strand
TGCCTGGAATCGGGAAACGTTTGGAAAATGTAATAACCCGAACTGGCATGGCCATAACTACGTGATTGAAGTTACAGTTGCCGGCTCGCCCGATCCGGACACGGGTTATGTGATTGACCTTGGAGAGCTCAAAAAGATCATCAAAACAAAAATCCTGGATCCTTGTGATCACAGAAACCTGAACCTGGAAGTGGATTTTCTGAAGGACATAAACCCCACCTCAGAAAATCTGGTGAGAGTCTTTTTTGAACAACTGGATGAGCAAGTGACAGCCGCAGCTTATGGAAAATCAAAACTTTACTCGGTTAAACTATACGAAACCGAACGAAATGTAGCAGAATATTGTCCTTTCCGGGGAGAATAAAAGAATTGAATGAATTTATGATTACAACAAACTTACGACGTTTCTACGACCCCACATTTACCGTGACTGATTCATACAAGGAGAGTTTACCCGATCTGCAAAATGGTCCTGCATCTCTTATTGAGGGTGCCAATGTACCTATTCAGCAGGTGGGTATTTCCAACTTCAAACTGCCTTTGAAATATCCAACACCGAGTGGTGAACTTCTTACGCTGGAGACATCCGTGGACGGATATGTAGGCCTGGATGCCGGCAAGAAAGGCATCAATATGGGCAGAATCATGCGTACCTTCTACAAATTCCAGCATGATGTTTTCCATCCTGATAAGCTGGAGGAAGTCCTGAGAGCCTATCGCGAGGATCTGGAAAGCCGTACAGCCTTTTTAAAGCTGTCGTTCAGCTATCCTATGCTCAAGGAGAGTCTCAGATCCGGATTATCCGGCTATCAGTACTATAACGTAGCCATTGAGGGCAAGCTCGATGAGACCGGCCGATTCACCAGTTTCATGCATTTAGATTTTGAATATAGCAGTGCCTGCCCGTGCTCTTACGAATTGTCCGAGCATGCGCGGGAAACCAGGGATATCGCAGCCATTCCGCACAGCCAGCGAAGCGTGGCCAATATCACCGTTCAGCTGAACAGCGAAATGTTTGGGGATGAGATGGTTGAGATTTGCCGCGAAGCCCTGCAGACCGAAACCCAGGTAATCGTGAAGCGTGAAGATGAGCAGGCTTTTGCAGAAATGAATGGAGCCTTCCAGAAATTTGTGGAAGATGCCGCACGTCTGCTTTACGATGAGCTGAATAAAGAAGAAAGGATTCGCGACTTTGTGGTTCGCTGTGCCCACCTTGAAAGCCTGCACAGTCACGACGCCGTAAGCCGGATTTGCAAAGGAGTTCCTAACGGACTGAGATAACCGCTAAGGAATTCTTTCAGAAGAATTACAGGACTGCATGCTTATTTCTGAATGTTACTTCAGATGAGCGCGCAGTCCTTTTTTTGTTGGCAATATCATAGGGGCAATGGACGATGGACGATGAGTGATGGACGATGGACGATGAGCGATGGACGAAGTGTCCTTACACCGAGGATGTAATTCAGCGACCTTGTCCTAAAATGCCAAATCGATAGCCGGTCATTCCCGCGCCGCTTGGCTAGGGGAATCGCATGAACACAACGCCTGAGGCGTTAAACATCAATAGCCCCGGGCGGAAGCCCGGGGTTGGGGAGCAATGAAAAAACTCCCGAGCCTCGATTTTGAACAGCGCTGAGATCTTTGTTGAGGGAGTATGGGAAAGTTCATCAGCGAATTGCAGGTTTCGGACTGGACGATGGGCGATGAGTGATGGACGAAGTTCTACTAAGGGTCAGATCAATGCCCACGGAAAGATATTGAGCTGCAGCTTACAGCTTACTGCTTGTTGCCTGCAGCCTTGCAGCCTGAACCCCTGACACACTGTTCACTGAATCCTATCCCAGCGCCGTCTCAATAAGTTTCTTCTGCTCAGCCTCATGGATCGCTTTCTGTCCGGCAGCCGGGGAAGCCGATGCCTGTCGTCCGGCGTATCTCAGTTTTTGGTCTTTGCCAAGCAGTTTCTCAATCCGCGGAGATACAAATGTCCAGGCTCCCATATTTCTGGGTTCTTCCTGGCACCATACAATATCTTTCACATGACTCATTTGTTCCAGGTAAGAACTCAGATCTTTGTCCGGGAATGGGTAAAATTGTTCAAGCCGGGCAATGGCAACCGATGTTTTCTCCTGTTCTTCCCGTTCCTTATACAGATCATAGTAAACTTTTCCGGAACAGATAACGAGACGGTCTATCTGGTCTGCATCTTCCACTTCAGAATCCTCGATGAATGGATAAAAACGTCCATTTGCAAGCTCCTCGACGCTGCAAACGGCGAGCGGATGCCTAAGCAGGCTTTTTGGAGACATAATGATCAACGGTTTTTTCTCATCCTGGAGAACCTGTTTCCTGAGTGCATGAAAATACTGCGTAGGCGTGGTAAAATTGGCCACCTGCATATTGTCTTCGGCACAGAGCTGCAGAAATCTCTCCAGCCTTGCTGAGGAGTGTTCGGGCCCCTGACCCTCGTAACCATGGGGGAGAGTCATCACGAGTGATGATTGCTGCCCCCACTTGGCTTCAGAAGATGAAATAAACTGGTCTATAATGACCTGGGCTCCGTTGGCAAAATCGCCGAATTGAGCTTCCCAGATGACCAGTGCATCCGGTTTGGCAGAGGCATATCCGAATTCGAATCCAAGAGCTGCAAATTCACTGAGCAGACTGTTGTAAGGCGAAAATATGCCCTGGTCTTCATAAAGATTATTCAGGGGAATAAATTTTTGTGCCGTGTCCGTACCGTGCAATACAGCGTGACGATGCGAAAACGTACCTCTTTCCACATCCTGACCGGTTAGGCGGATCGTTGTTCCGTTCTTGAGAAGCGAACCAAAAGCGAGGGCTTCCGCAAATCCCCAATCGATTTTCTCCTCGTTATTCTGAGCCGCTTCAGCACGTTTGGCAAGCTGGCGAAGCAGTTTCGGATTGGCATCAAAATTTTTGGGGACTGTATTCAGTTTTACGGCAATCTCCTTAAGGTCTTCTAGGGGGAAGGTGGTGTCTGGGAAGCTATCCCGCTCTTTCTGGCTTTCTTCCGAACGGTCCAGCATCTTATCGGTTACTTCCAGTGCAGGAGAACTTTTTGCATCCTCAAAAGCCTGATTCAGAAGCTCTTCAAATTCATTAAAAATAGCATCGGTCTCTTCTTTGCTGAATTCTCCCTTGCGCAGAAGTTCTTTCAGGTAAATATCGCGAACCGTGGGATGATTCTCGATCTCCTTGTAAAGACCCGGCTGTGTAAATGCAGGCTCGTCGCCTTCATTGTGACCGTGCTTACGGTAGCAAATCAGGTCGATCACTACATCCTTGCCAAATTTTTGCCGGTACTCGAGGGCAAGACGCATGGAGTGTACGGCTGCTTCAGGATCGTCTCCGTTCACATGAAAAATCGGGGCCAAAATCATTTTGGCCAGGTCGGAGGCATATTCAGTTGAACGGGCATCACCGGGGAGGGTGGTAAATCCGATCTGGTTGTTGATGATTACGTGTATGGTGCCGCCGGTTTCATAACCGCGAAGCTGCGACATATTGAGTGTCTCTGCAACAACACCCTGTCCTGCAAAGGCAGCGTCACCGTGCATAAGAACAGGAATGATACTCTTTCTGGCTTCGTCCGATTCATGATGATCCTGACTGGCACGGGCTGCCCCTTCCACAACCGGATTAACCGCTTCAAGGTGACTCGGGTTTGGCAAAAGTTCCAGTTCAATATCCTTACCGCTTTTAGTCTGGTACGTTCCTTTTGTACCCAGGTGGTATTTCACGTCACCGGAGCCCTGAATGGAATCCGGATCGATATTGCCTTCAAAGTCAGCAAAGACCTTTTGATACGGCTTATTCATGATGTTCACCAGGATATTCAGCCTGCCGCGGTGGGCCATGCCAAAAAAGAATTTCTCTACATCTTTCTCGCCGGCTTTCTCCATCAGGAAGTGCATCATCGGAATAAGTGTCTCAGCTCCTTCGAGGGAGAAACGCTTATGGCCGATATACTTTCTGTGCAAAAACTGCTCAAAGGCCATAGCCTGATTCAGCTTATGCAGGATATCCTCTTTTTCATCCTTGGTAAGGTTGGGGGTATTGGTGGTCGACTCCATGGACTCCCGCAGAAACTTGCGCTCATCCAGGTCGAGGAGGTGCATATATTCGGCACCGATTTTACCGCAGTAGGTATTTCTGAGCAGCTGGATAATGTCGCGAAGTTTGGCAATATCCTGTCCGCCAAGACCTTCACAGTAAAATTCACGGTCGAGATCCCAAAGCGTCAGCCCATAATAATCCAGATCCAGTTCGGGTGAATGACCCGGCTCTGTTGCCAGCGGATCCAGATCTGCAAGCACGTGCCCGCGCATGCGGTACATATTAATCAGTCTCCATACGGCAATTGCCCGCCGATCCTGTTCCAGGGTATTGGCTTTTCCGCTAAGCTGCCCTTCATATTTGTCTTCGCCATATGGCAGCGGGGCATAGGGAATTTCGAGATCTTCAAAAATAGCGTCGTAAAACGTCTCTTCACCGTTCAGCAATGAATGAATCTTCTGAAGAAACATGCCTGATTCCGCACCTTGAATGATGCGGTGATCGTAGGTGCAGGTTACCGTCATCACTTTGCTGATGCCAAGCTGGTTCAGAACATCCTGAGCCATTGACTGATATTCAGCGGGATAATTGATGGCTCCGGTTGCGATGATTGCTCCCTGACCTTTCATCAGCCTTGGTACGGAAGATACTGTCCCAATGGTTCCGGGGTTGGTGATACTGATCGTAGTTCCCTGAAAGTCGGACAGTTCCAGTTTTCCGTTCCTTGCCTTGTTGATCAGATCGCTGTAGGCATGCAGGAACTCCCGGAAGTTCATCTTGTCAACATTCTTGATATTGGGCACTACGAGGTTTCGTGACCCATCCTTACTTTCCAGGTCCACAGCGATGCCGAGGTTCACACCCGTTGGTTTCACCCGATAGTGAGAACCCTCTTTTTCGGCATAGAAACAGTTGATGTTGGGAAAATCCTTTAAAGCCTGAATCACCGCCCAGGCAATAAAATGGGTAAAGGATGCCTTGGGCTCACCGCGCTGCAGCAGATGTGTATTGACGATAGAACGGTCTTCAGTAAGCATTTTTACCGGAAGAACGCGCAAGGAGGTAGCGGTAGGCACCTCGATGCTCTCGTCCATGTTCTCTACAATCTTGGATGAGACCCCTTTAATTTTCTCAAGTTCCGCTTCCTCCGGAATCACAACATCCGGCTTCTCTTTTTCCTGTTTTTTAGCCGGTTTTTCCTTTTCAGGTTTTTTCTTCTCTTCAGTCTTGGCAGGGGCGGGTGGGGCTTCCACTACTGCTGAACCATTGGATTCCGGCTCGGGAACAGGGATTTCATTCCCTTCGATCTCGTCGAAATATTTTTTCCAGTGGCGGGGTACAGAATCCGGGTCTTCCAGATACTGATCATAAAGCTCTTCTACCAGTGCGGAATTGGGTCCAAAAACGGCTTCAAGTGATTTCAAAACGACGGGATCTTTAAGAGTAATTGATAAATGATGTTTTCAGCAAAGCGGCGGATATGCCGGCAACGATGACTTCAGAAAGCTGGTAACTGAACTAAATACTGACATTCAGCGATCCAGATAAGAATGGAATTTACATTGTCTGCCGGGTTTTCCATTTAAATTTAGAGAAGCTGGAAAATAACCATTATTGAGTAAAAAAACGATGATATTTCGGGGTGGGGGATCAAAAAAGAAGTACAATTCCGAATTCAAAGAGGGTGAATCATTGTTTATATTCATACTGATTTTTAACTCAACAAATGAACCGAATTTTATATGAGCAGTAACGGTAAAAAAGAGCAAAGCGGAGCAGAAACCATCCAGTGGGATTTGTCCGACCTGTACAACTCGCCGGAAGATCCGAATCTGAAAGAAGATCGAAAAAACCTTTTGATTCGGGCCGATGAATTTGCTGAACAATACAGGGGTCGGGTTGCCGACCTGACACCGGCAGAATTTGCGGAAATGCTGACAGAGTATGAGAGCCTGGTGCAGACATCCGGAAAGATCGGATCTTATTCTCACCTGATCTGGTCGACCAATACGGAGGATCCCGCCCTTGGAAAACTGTTGCAAGAGGCAAGCGAACTCGGTTCCGAGCTAAGCCAGAAACTGGTTTTCTTTGATGTGGAGTGGCTCAGGCTGTCTGAGGAGGAGGCTTCCAGCTTGATTCAGGCTTCGGAACTTAATAAGTGGAAGCACTACCTTGAGGTGTCGCGGCAGTATAAAGAGCATGTTCTGAGTGAGGAGGCCGAAAAAGTAATGAGTGCCAAGGCGGTTACCGGAAGCAGGGCCTGGAATCGTTACTTTGATGAAACATTGGGTGCAGCCCGCTTTGAACTGGACGGTGAAGAGTATACGGAACAGGAAGTACTGAGCAAGCTACATAATCCCGATCGTGAAACCAGAAAAAAGGCTCATGCATCCCTAACAGAGACGTTCAGGGAACATTCCAGATCACTCACATTTATTTTCAATACGCTTCTGGCAGATAAATATACCAACGACAAACTGCGAAACTACGACAGCTGGATTGCATCCCGGAATCTCTCAAATCAGACCGATAAAGAAACCGTAAATGCACTGATTGAGACCGTAACCGGAAAATATGAGCTGGTGCAGCGCTATTATAAATTAAAGCGCAGTCTGCTGGGACTGGATGAGCTCTGCGATTACGACCGTTATGCACCTATCGTTAAAACGACGAAAACCGTGCCATGGAAAGATGCCAAAAATATGGTGCTGGAAGCCTATTCCGATTTTCATCCTGATATGGGTGAAATTGCGGGTCAATTTTTTGATAAAAACTGGATTGATGCTGCGATCCGTCCGGGCAAGCGGGGAGGAGCATACTCTGCAAGTACGGTTACATCCGTTCATCCGTATGTTTTTATGAATTATGACGGACAGCTGAGGGATGTGCAGACCCTAGCACACGAGCTTGGACACGGTGTGCATCAATACCTATCCCGAAAACAGGGTGAATTGCAGTCTTCTACACCGCTTACAACTGCAGAAACCGCATCGGTATTTGGAGAGATGCTGGTATTCAACAAGCTCATGGATCGCCTGGATGATCCCAAGGAGCAGCTTGCACTGCTCATCAGCAAGATAGATGACACCATAGCCACGGTATTCAGGCAGGTATCCATGAACCGTTTTGAGGATCGTATTCACACCGGAAGGAGGGAGAAGGGCGAGCTGACTACCGAGCAATTTTCTGAACATTGGTTTGAAACTCAGAAAGCCCTTTATGGCGACTCAGTGACCATCACGGATGAATACAGGCTCTGGTGGTGCTATATCCCGCATTTCCTTCATACACCGGGTTATGTATATGCATACGCATTTGGTGAACTGCTGGTTCTTGCACTCTACGATGCCTATAAATCAGAAAAAAACGGGTTTGCCGACCGATATATGGGTCTGCTGGAAGCCGGAGGGTCTGACTGGCCCCACGAATTGATTGCCAGGATGGACATCGACATTCGTGACCCGAATTTCTGGAGCAGAGGCCTCGATCTGTTTGAATCCATGGTCAGCAGGGCCGAAGAGCTTGCAGCTGAAACAGCCACATCCTGAATAGTCTGAATATGCCAACCAAACGCGAAGAAAAAGCACTTTTGGAATTCAAGCATGCGGTGGATGACGTAGTGCGATTGCTGCGTCAGGCAACGGAAGCTGAAACAGTGTACCTCTATTGGGTTAACCGGCAGCGTGAACAGTTTGTTCTGGAAACCAGCTCCACCGTGACTCAGAACGTCATGTTTGAGGACCGGGTCGGTTTTGAATCCCACTATCTGAACGATTACAAGGATATTACACAGGTTATTCAGCTGAAACTGAACGATGATATTTCCGAGGACTCGCTCAGGCACTATCACGACAATGTGCCTGTGAGCTTTGTCACACTCGTGCCGTTTATCAATAACGGTGAAACGGTTGCTGTTACTGCAGTAGAGACCCAAAAGCCCCTTGTACTGCAGGACGGTGATGTGGAAGAAACTTTATCGGCTTACAGAAATGCGTTATTGAACCTGCTGAATACCTATCTGGAACTGACTGATCTCTATGAAATCCAGCGCGAGTGGTCAGATTATGAGGAGTCGCTGGAAAAACTCTCTCCAAAACTTCACAAAGCAGAAAATCTTAAGATCCTGATTGAGGAGATGCAAAAGCTGTTGCCTTCAGGTGATGTACTGGTGATTGCCCGGGGCATGGAGAGCTGGGTATCTGTTCTCGGTTCGGAGAATGGAATAGGTGCCACATCACCCGGTCTGATGGTTGAGGAGAAGACGATGGCTTATGATGCACTGCAAAAAGGAACAACCCAATTTTCGATACACTTTAACCAAAACCCAAAACGGGTTTCATCACTCGAATCCGACACTCGAGGAGCTACTCTTGCAATTCCGGTTTTAATCAATGACCGTCGCCATGCCGTGATATTGGCGTATGATAACAATCCGCTTGTTTTTAAAGAATCTACCAAACACCAGCTTCAAAACCTGGTCAGGGTAGCCTCACTCTCCATGCAGGTTCATCTCGGGAAAGTGGGTGTGAATGAAGACCTTTTTACAAGTGAGTTCGGCAGTTTTATTCCTGAAATGTGGGAAAAAGGGCTCGAGACAATGATATCAAAAGCCGGCAAATCGGACCGAAAAGGATGGTTTGGATTTGCAGGAGTGGAAAATGCTGCTGAACTGCGGTCCAGATTTCGCCTGGAAACACTTAAGCAGCTTCAACGGCTCATCGTCAGGAAACTGAATCCCGCGGCAGCCGGCTTCAGCGGATATATTGGATTCAATTCGGATTATCAATATGCATTCTTGCTGTTTGGGGAGGATGAATCTGAATACAAAAAATGGAAAGAGACGGTTGAAAAAACGTTTTCAGAGCCATTGGAGCTTCTAGACGGGCAGCATGCAGATGTTAGAATCATGATCGGATCCGTTTTTATAGATGCACCGGGAGCAGAAGTTTATGATGTTATCGATCGAGCAAAGAAAGAGTTATCAGAGGCTGTAAAGAAAGATAAAGATGTCAAAAATGCGGGTAATTACTGATGGGACGGTTTTTTTTAGTGGTTATCGACGGGCTCGGCATTGGTGCTCAGGAGGATGCAGATCAGTACGGCGATGAATCGGCGAATACCCTTGCAGGTGTCAGCCGGTCCACACAATGTAAATTACCCAATTTTGAAAAGCTCGGACTGGGTAATATAGAACCCCTTCCCTCTATACCGGCCGAGGAGAATCCGGCAGCAAGTTTTGGAAAAATGCGTGAAGTATCGGCAGGAAAGGACTCTACCACAGGTCACTGGGAGCTTGCAGGGCTCACACTTGAGAAACCTTTTCCCACTTATCCCGATGGTTTTCCGGAGGATGTAATCAGCCGTTTTTGTACCGGTACGGGGAATAAAGGGGTATTATGTAACAAACCCTATTCAGGCACAGATGTGATCAGGGATTACGGAAAGGAACATCTGTCAACGGGAAGACCCATCGTCTATACTTCTGCCGACAGTGTATTTCAGGTTGCTTGTCATACAGATATTACCCCCGTGGATACTCTCTATGAGTGGTGCAAATACGCCAGGGAGGAAGTACTGGTTAATGAACATGCCGTTGGCAGGGTGATTGCCAGGCCGTTTGAAGGGAAACCCGGATCGTTCGAACGCATTTCCGAAGAGAGAAAAGATTTTTCAAAACCCGCTCCTCAGCCGAATCTTTTGAGCCTGCTTCAGGCAGCCGGCATAAAAACATACTCCATCGGAAAGGTAATCGATCTGTTTGCATTTAACGGGTTCGATCAATACCGGAAAACACGAGGCAACGCTGAAGGAATCTCACAGCTTTTGAGCCTTATGAGTGCTGGTATTGATAAAAGCTTTACTTTCATGAACCTGATTGATACGGATCAGTTATACGGTCACAGGCAAAATCCGGAGGGATTTGCCGAGGCGCTTCAGGAAATTGACCGTGCACTACCGGCTATACTCAGCAAGATGAAAGAAGATGACATCGTGATTTTTACGGGCGATCACGGCAATGATCCCACCGATCAATCAACAGATCATACCCGCGAATTTGTGCCTCTGTTGGTAATTAGCGGTCAACCGGATACCGGAAGCGGAGAAAATTTAGGGATCAGAAATACATTTGCAGATGTATCAGCTTCGGTTCTTGATTTTTTTGAATGTGACAATCCGCTGGCGGGGTATAGTTTTATGAAACAAATCCGGGAGAAATAACGCATATATTATAGGACAGACAAAGTCCAAAGCAGATCTTCAATTTATATCAAAATTTGGTATATTTGATCTTTTGTAGAGAAACTTGGCGCAACATCTTCAGAACCCAACCGTTCTCGTATTGATCTGAAGGTGACCATTAGCAATCTGAACAAAGAACCTATATAACGTGGCAAAAAGCTCAGGCATTTCAACCAGAGAGTCCGAATCACTGGACCGCTATTTACATGAAATTGGCAAAGAGAAACTCATCACCCCGGAAGACGAAGTTCGTCTTGCCAAAGAGATTCAGAAGGGTTCGCAAAAAGCCCTCGAAGATTTAACAAAAGCCAATCTTCGGTTTGTGGTATCTGTTGCCAAACAGTATCAGAATCAGGGACTTTCATTGGGAGATCTGATTAACGAAGGAAATCTTGGCCTCATCAAGGCGGCCAAGCGATTTGACGAAACACGGGGATTTAAGTTTATATCCTATGCTGTATGGTGGATCCGACAGTCTATTTTGCAGGCACTGGCTGAGCAAAGCCGGATTGTGCGTCTTCCGCTCAACAGGGTGGGTGCACTGAACAAAATTGGAAAAGAGCTCTCCAAGCTGGAGCAGGAATATGAGCGCGTACCATCCGCTGCAGAACTAGCAGAAAGCCTTGACATGACGGTTTCAGAAGTGGCTGATACCCTTAAAATTTCTGGTCGTCACCTCTCCATGGATGCACCTTTTGCCCAGGGTGAGGATAACCGTCTTCTTGACGTACTTGAAAATGAAGAGATTCCAAACCCGGATAATGATCTGATGGGTGAGTCGCTCAAGGTGGAGATTGAGCGTGCGCTATCCAAGCTTACAAAACGTGAGGCTGAGGTGATCCGGCTCTATTTCGGAATCGGGCGTGAACACTCCCTTACACTGGAAGAGATCGGTGAACGGTTTGACCTGACCCGCGAACGGGTTCGTCAGATCAAGGAAAAAGCCCTGCGTAAGCTGCGTCACCACAATCGCAGCGCTGCCCTTCGAGCTTATCTGGGTTAACTGACCGATACCAATCCGGTATATTCAAATCTTTTTGAATCGAAAGCCGCACAGATTACTGTGCGGCTTTTTTTATGACGCAATCACATGAAGATGTGATTTGCTCCTGTCTTTGATCTTGTTAGCTTTTACAGATGCTCCCGTATCGCCTGGCCATATTATTTGGGATTTTACTCACGGTACTGTCTTCGCCTGTGAATGGACAGATTATGCCTTTTCGCAACTACTCGATTGAAGTGGGCTTGAGTGAATCTGTTGCACACGACCTGATTCAGGATGAAAGAGGGTATATCTGGGTTGCAACCGGCTATGGCCTGAACAGATTCGACGGAAATTATTTCAGACAGTTTTATGAAGATGACGGGCTCGCTAACGATAAGGTAAATTCGCTCTATCTGGATTCAGACAATAGAGTTTGGGTGGGTACGGAAAGCGGTATTTCTGTACTGGAAGATGACTCTCTGTTCACCCCGCCGCATCTCAATGGACTGGATCAGTTTGCCATACTGTCCATATTCGAGGACAATGAGGGCTCATTCTGGTTTGGAACCGATGGAAACGGTTTGTGGAAGCTTGAAGCGAATCATGAGCTGTATTCATATTCCGAACGGCTAAACATTCCGGTTGTCTCAGTGAGGGCTATTGATCAGTCGGCTGACAGCACTCTGTGGATTGCATCAAGGGAAGGCGTATTTCGGATCAAAAGAGACGAAATCATTCACTATGGAGAGGAGGATGGGCTGCCTGAATTAAGGGTTAGAGATATTGTTGCAGACGATTTTGGGAGGGTCTGGGCAGGTTCCAGATCGGGTCTGGCGCTCTACCAAAACGGGGGATTTCAATTATTTACGCGAAATGACGGTCTTAACGACAACCGGATTCAGTCGATAACCGTTGAATCGGAAAATCGCATTTGGCTGGGTACCGAAAGCGGTGTGTCACTGTTTAATGGCGAGAATTTTGAGAATTACACGCGCGAAAACGGGCTTCCTGCAACCATTATCTATGATACCATGATGGACCGTGAGGGTAAAATATGGTTCGGTACACTGGGCGGGGGAATCAGTATCTACTCCGGAGATATTTTTTACAGCTATACGGTAGATAATGGTCTTCCAAATAATGTGGTAAATGGTTTTGAAGAAGATGAATCAGGTAGAATCTGGGCAGCCACCTTCGGTGGCGGGATAGCCGTTATTGATGATGGCGAAATCACCACATTTAATGAAGAGGATGGCCTGGTTGACAATAAGGTCTATGTAATCTACAGGGATAGCGAAAATAGAATGTGGATCGGAACCAGTGAAGGCGTTTCTGTTTATGAAAACGGAGAATTCCGGACATTTGAACTGGATGATTACCCTTTAAGAACCATCAGGAAATTTTTTGAAGATCCAGAGACCGGCGATCTATGGATAGCGACCTATGATGATGGATTGTTCCGAATCCGTGATGAAGGGTATGAACGTTATCATACGGGTAATGTACTTACCAACAATACGGTAATGGATATCAAGAAGGGTCCTGACGGAAATTTATGGTTTGCTACCTATGGGGGCGCAGTACGCTATGATGGAGATGAATTTCACTATATCACCATTGCAGATAATCTGCCCAGTAACGGCGTTATACACATTCAGTTTGATCAAAATGGTCAGGTATGGTTCGCCACATTTAATGGTCCCGCTACCCTGAAAGAGGGTCAGGTTGAAAGAATCTTGCAGACTGAAAGAACCGAGTCCATGTTTTATTACACAGAGCAGGACTCATTCAACCGTTACTGGTTTGGAACAAATACCGGTCTTTATCTCTTCAGAAAATCCGAATTTGATTCCTACAGAACAGAATTGG
This sequence comes from Balneolaceae bacterium, assembly GCA_033721975.1. Classification (GTDB taxonomy): domain Bacteria; phylum Bacteroidota; class Rhodothermia; order Balneolales; family Balneolaceae; genus Rhodohalobacter. Next base: position 3,057 of record JAWVZW010000010.1, on the reverse strand, counting down.
ACAGGGCACTCTCATTACGGTTATACACCACAAAACAGGGTTTGATTGCCAATGAACTCAATGCCGGTGCATCTCTCATTGCATCAGACGGAAGTATGTGGCTGGGTACTGTTGAAGGGCTGAGCCGGTTCTTTCCGGATCGCATTCAAAAAAACGAGGTTCCTCCAGGGCTGGAATTCCAGGAAATTCTGATGAGCGGTTCACCTGTACTGAATGATGGAACGTCTGAGTTTAAACACGACCAGAACTTTTTGCAGGCTACATTTATTGCGCTAACTTATGAAGCTCCTGAGCAGATCATTTACGAATATCGATTGAGAGGCTATAATGACTGGCAGATTACTAAAGAGAATACCATAAACTATCCTGCATTGCCATCGGGGGATTACAGGCTCGAAGTGAGAGCATACAACGCGGATGGAACGCGAAGTACAAGGACGGCTTCTTTTGCTTTCAAAATTTTCCCCCCGTTTTATCTCCAGACCTGGTTTTTACTTCTGGTTATCGCCGCCATTCTTGGACTCATATTATTCTCTATTCGCTATTTCAGGGTAACCAAGCAGGTGGATATGGAGAAAATGAGAGTACAGATCGCAAGTGATCTACACGATGATGTGGGTTCTTCACTGACAGAACTGGCCCTTCAGACAGACTTTCTGCAGGCTGTTGAATTGAATCCGGATGTAAAAGATACGCTAAAGCAAATTGGAGAGCATAGCCGCAAAATTGTGTCGAGCCTGGATGATATTGTCTGGTCTATTGACTCCCGGAATGATACCGCAGGAGATCTCACAGACCGGATGCAAGACTATGTAAATCACATTTTTGTGAATGGGCATGCAGAAGTGTTTTACCACTTTGAAGATTTGCAGATGGACCAAAAGCTCCCTGTGGACGTTAAAGAGAATGTCTACCTTATTTTTAAGGAATCGGTCAATAATGTCATTAAACATTCAAACGCCACACGTGTTGATATCCATTTTTCCTTTAATGGAAAAAATTATGAGCTGGTGATTCGTGATAATGGCACAAATGGTAAAGATTCAAACAGAAAATCAGGACAGGGACTCAGGAATATGAAAATGCGTGCTGAAAGAATCGACGCAGATATTTCCATAGAGCCCGAAGACGGTTTTACGGTGGAATTGAAGGGATCCGCGTAGCGAAGCGGCTGCGCAAACGAACCAAATCAGAGATGGAGGAAGTAAAATGATTGAAGTAGGAATTGTAGAAGACAATGTAAAAATCAGAAATCTGATTCAGCGATATCTGGATATGCAGGATAATATGAGCTGTAAAGCTGCCATGGATTCTGTGGAAGAAATGCTCGAACATCTTGGTGAGCATAAAGCCCCGGATGTACTATTAATGGATATCCAGCTGCCCGGCATGTCAGGTATAGAGGGCATTGGATTGATCAAAAAAAAGTATCCGGAAATTGAAATCCTGATGCTGACCGTTTATCACGACTCTCACAAAATTTTTAATTCTCTTGTAGCCGGCGCATCGGGGTACCTGCTTAAACATACGTCACTTCCTGAAATCAAGGAGTCGATTGAAAATCTTGTTGAGGGAGGAGCTCCTATGTCGCCACAGATTGCCCGGAAGGTGATAGAGCATTTCAATAAGCCGGAGACTGAAAAAAAACCAGAAAGTGATCTCACCTCGAGGGAGCAGGATATCGTGAACGGGCTGGTGGACGGACTGAGCTATAAAATGATTGCAGATCGGTTTGATATTTCTATAGATACGGTACGTGCACACATCCGGAACATATATAAAAAGCTTCACGTTAATTCCAAGGCGGAAGTAATTGCCAAGTCACTTAGGGGAGAAATTTGATATATAGCATGAACATGTGATTAAATGTTATGAGAATGTTAGATATAATCATATGTAACTTCTCAGGCTAACTAAAGGGTACTTCAATGAAATCTGCAAAAATCCATCTCTCAATATTAATTGCAGCCTTATTCGTTTTATCCGGCTGCTATACATCATTTAAAACTGTCACGCCAACGGAACTTATTGAGGCGCAGGGGTATAATCAGGTAGCACATATTAGCAATGGCATGTATGAAGTAGATGGTGCCTACTATTACATTGATTACGCCACCAGGCACTGGTATGGTACCTACGGGATAAGTTTGGCTAAACAAGGTAACATTCTAAATGTGGTTGCTCATGGATATCATCCACCCGCGAGCTCCTACTTTTATTCACCTGCCCTGATGCGAGCTGCCTCTTCAAGAAATTTGCCGGTTTACAACAACACGTATATTGTTCCAGGTGTCTATCACCCGCCTTACTATTCAAATCCATATTTGTATAGTTTCTTTTATAACAAATGGGCGCAGTGGTATTACTGGGACAGTGAAGGGCCGAACAGCTGGTGTAATAACCCTTATCAACTTTCTGCATTTTACGGTTCAAATCTTCCTTGCGAGGGTGTAACAAATACATCTACAGCGAGTGTTAGCCAAGGTAATTATGCGAATGAGAGGAACAGAATCCTTCGAGATCAGACGGACAGGCTTATTGGTGACCGGACCAGAAAAGTCGAAAGTATAGATATTCAAATGAGACTTACAGATAATCGATTGGGACCCCGTGAACGCTTAGCAGAAAAGGATAGTACCAAAAATGCTGAAAGATCTTTTGGCTGGGGAAGAAATGTATATGTTCTAAACACAAGCGCAAACCTTCCTGAGGGTAATCGAAGTATCGCTTTAAGGGGCCAGCAAAGCAACCTTATCAGCGAAGTCAGAAGCATTGAGAATCAAAGCCAAATCAAAGTTATTGACGAACGGTTACGGACACCCAGAACTGAGATTCTGCGGGAAAGAATGGATAATTTTAATGTAGAACCGCTGACAACAAATGACTTCCGGTTGAGTCCCAGGGATAGAATAAGAATTGATTACTGGCAGAAACTTGCCGATGGTCGTGTATCCTCCAGACGTTTCAATACATATGTTAACTACACATCATCTGCCAATTCCAGCCGAAGTTCTGTAAATAGCAGCGGATCCGCCAGTACCAGATCAATTAACGTGG
>JAWVZW010000009.1:0-16256 GCA_033721975.1 Balneolaceae bacterium | reverse complement strand
TTTTTGGGGCCTATGTTCTGTTTTGGTATGCGCCAATGTTTATGACGATCCAGCAGTGGATGTGGCAATCTTTGTTATCAGTCGGAATGATTGGTGCCTCAATTGCAGTTCCTGTGATACTATCTGAAACAAACCTGTATAAAGACCCGGGTAATCTATAGTCATAAAGCACGAATATCAGACCAAATGGAATTGAAAATAGGTGATACAGTAGAAAACTTTACTCTTCAGAATACCGAAGGCAAGCCCATATCCTTAAAAGATCTCACGCAGGATGGTAAAGCGGTCCTTTTATTTTTTCCTGTTGCATTCTCCGGGGTCTGTACCGAAGAATTGTGCAGTGCTCGCGACAATATGAAGATGTTCAATTCATTAAATGCGAATGTTGCAGCCATCAGCGTCGACAGCTTTTTTGCGCTCAGGCAGTTTAAAAAGGTTAACAACCTGAACTTTGAGTTGCTGAGTGACTTTAATAAAGAGGTGTCTGCTCAATTCAACTCACTGTATGATGACTTCTATGGAATGAAAGGGGTGTCAAAGCGATCTGCATTTGTAATCAATCAGGACCTGCAGCTGGAGTATATCGAAATTCTGGATGATGCTGACCAGGTTCCAGATTTTAAAAAGATCATGGGAGTTCTCAGTAAGTAGATAGTCGAGAGATTGACTCATTTCTGATTGCCAATCAAATGATGGGGAACAGGTAGAAGAACATTCAGCATATGTAACAGATCTATAACTTTACATAATATATATTATACGAAATAAGTATATACTATTATCACAACTATATCCGTCCATTATCCATTATCGACCTCAATATCGAACTCCCCATCCTGATTACAGTCAATTCGAATCTTATCAAGAATAGCATCTCCGTTCACTCCGCCTTCCACCACAACACGTCCGCTCTCTTCATTCCTGCTGTATCGGTTTGACAGTCTGAATACATCAATCACAAGGATCAGCAGATTCTTTCTGCCCTGAAAATTTTTATTCAAATAGGAATTCAGCTCTTCCGCTGTTACACATTCCACAATCTGTGTTTCGGAGAAGTCCTCAGATTTATAAAAACCATTTGTATAAAGGTCACGCCATTTGCGACGCGATACCACATGAAAAATAAGATCGGGTTTAAAAGACATACTCTGTTTATTGAGATTGATTACGTGCTATATGAAAAAGTGCGTCACCTTTGTGTACTACAGGACTGTTATTCAGTCCAATGACTCTGCCATCATGAGGATTGACGATCCTGAAACTCTGATTTCCATATGGATCTGTGATAGATCCAAGAACCTGCCTCTTTTTGATATGATCGCCCAAACTTACTTTTGGATGAAAAAGACCGGCATACCGTGCCCTGACCCAGCTTGACTTGTGATACATTTCATACTTATTGGGCTCTGGAGCCTCTTCAATCATACCGAGATGCTTCATCAGGCGAAGTGTACCATGAATTCCTTCCTGTATTCCTTTTTGATCGAACCGCAGGGATTCACCCGTTTCATATACCAGGATATGTTTTCCTTTTTTGAATGCAGCCCTCCGAAAAGTCTTCTGTATCAAGGGTGAATGTAAAATAACAGGAGGCGCAAATGCCTTTGCAAGTTCAATATTTTCATCAACATCGTAACTGCACCGTATCTGCGGGAAATTGGATCGGCTGGCTCCGCCCGTATGAAAATCAACGCCATAATCGATTGATGGTATTAACTCTTTCATTATGGTAAATGCCACAAGTTTTGCCAGTGAACCGCCTTTAACGCCCGGGAAACTTCGGTTTATATCCTTACCATCCGGTACACCCCGCACATTTTGAATAAATCCATATACGTTCATAAGCGGAACCGCAATGACTGTACCGGCTTCCGGAATGATGAGTTCTTTGGAAATCATCCGGCGTACGATTTCAATCCCGTTGATTTCATCTCCATGCATTCCGCCGCTCAAAAGCAGTACGGGCCCGTCCTTTTTGGCACGGATTACCCTCACAGGCAGCGTAATGTCTGTGTAGGTAGGCAGCCGGGAGATACTGATATTTATTAACTTATCCTCGCCCTTGGCTACTTCTTCACCATAAATTTGAATTACATCAGGCATTGGATTTGATCCGGCGTCTGGCTTTTTTCTTGGTATGATCTTGGGTCATTTTGACCACATATTGAATGATATCAGACGCAACATCCCGGCTTGTAGCTTTTTCTATTCCTTCAAGGCCGGGTGACGAATTGACTTCAAGAACCAACGGACCCCTTTCCGATTGCAGCATATCGACTCCCGCAACTGAAAGCCCCATTGCCTTTGCAGCGGTCAGGGCCACTTCTCTCTCCTTCTTGCTTAGTTTTATAAGCTTTCCGGTCCCTCCCTGGTGCAGGTTTGATCTGAATTCACCCTCTTTACCCTGTCTCTTCATGGAACCCACCACCTTGTTGCCAATTACAAAAGCTCGAATATCTGCGCCCTTGGCTTCCTCAATAAATTCCTGGACGATTACCCTGGCCTTCATGCTGTGAAATGCTTCAATGATGGATTCAGCAGCTTTTTTGGTGGGTGCGAGTACCACACCATAGCCTTGTGTTCCTTCCAGTAATTTGACAATCAACGGTGCGCCGCCCACACTGTCGATGATTTTTTTCACTTCTTTACTGTAGTTCGTAAATACGGTTTTGGGCATCCCTACATTTGAACGGGCTAAAATCTGGAGGCTGCGCAGCTTGTCTCTGGAACGCACCAACGCCTGGGACTCTACAGCTGTGGGAATATCCATCATTTCGAACTGCCGGACTACAGCAGCCCCATAAAAGGTCACCGAGGCACCAATTCTTGGAATAACTGCATCAATTCCGGTTACCTTTTTTCCGTCATAAAATATTGCAGGCTGATCCTGTTCGATTACGATGTCACATTTTAAGTGATCCAGAATAATCGCTTCATGTCCCTTGTTTTCAATGGCTTCAACCAATCTTCGGGTTGAATAAAGATTTCGATTTCTGGACAGTATGCAAATTCGTAATTTCTTTTGCTGCATTTAGTTATTCGGTTTAGCTAAAAATTTTTTTGAAACATCGACGATATATTTATCGGCAAGGAACCTTCGTCCGATCAGAACAGGATATTTCATTTCTGATCGGTTGGTAAGTGACAGCTGAATTCGGCCTTTTTGTCCGTTAAATATCACCGATTGACCTATTATGACCCGTTCTTCAATTTGACCATTGGAACTTCGAACCTGCTTGAGGCGATGTACGGGAGCCTCGTACAATCTCTCCTCATAGACCGGATGTTCGGGGTCAAGAACATGAAAACTGACCCACTGTTTTCCCTCCTTTTCAAAGAGATCGATTTTATGGCAATGAAGACTGGAGGTGTATGCCCCTGTGTCAATTTTGGCATCCAGATCTTTCAGCGACAGTTCCGGTAAATCGATTTTCTCGAGTCTTCCGATGAGTGATTTTGATTTTTCTTTCTGCAATAGGTTTCGGTTTCCTTGTTTTCGCCCCACAAAATAACAGGTTTTCTGTTCGGGTGCATTCCTTATTTTAAGCCTTTGGTGCGTATAAAAGGATTTAACAACCTCAGAAGTCAAAACTATGCTTATCAGACCCAGGCTGCTTGTTGATGAACACAGATGCAGACGGAATATCGAACGAATTGCAGAAAAGGCAGACCGAAGTAATACGCAGTTCCGGCCGCACTTTAAAACTCACCAGTCTGTTGAGATAGGACGCTGGTTTCAGGATTATGGGGTAACCGGGATTACTGTATCATCGCCGGAAATGGCGGCATATTTTGCTCAGGACGGATGGAAAGACATCACCATAGCTTTTCCGTTTTATCCCGGGATGGTTAAACAGCTGAAAGAATTAAATAAAACATGTTCATTAAGAGTTTTTGTTAACTCAGCTGACGATCTGGAGGTCTTGCAGAATCATCTTCAAAATCCGGTTCGAATTTACATTGAACTGGATGCCGGTTATGGACGCAGTGGCCTGTCCACATCAAAACCGGAGGCTATTCACAAACTGATACGGGATATGGAGAGGTATCCAATCGCACATTTTCATGGATTTTATATTCATGATGGTGACACGTACTCCGCCAGGAACCGAAAACATATTCTGGATAAGGTTCAGAGATCTATAGACGCCCTTCAGTACTGGAAAAATGAATACCCATCTGCAAAAATATCACTTGGAGATACGCCTTCTGCATCCGTCATTGAAACTTTTTCAGGCATTGATGAATGTACACCCGGGAACCTGGTATTTTATGACCGCATGCAGGTTGCCATCGGCAGCTGTACACCGGATGATATGGCTCTGTTTGCCGAGCTACCCATTGCACAACATTTTCCCGGTCAAAACAGGGCAATTGTTCATGGTGGCGCTGCTCACCTGTCTAAGGATTCCATTGAGACTGAGGGAATCAAGATTTTTGGACAGCGAGTCGTCCGTACCGATAATAAGGTTGAACTGATGGATGATTCCTATTTGACGGCCCTATCACAGGAACATGGGACCTTATCCGGTACTGATGGGCTGGAGCCGGATCGTCAAAAAACGGTTTTGATTGCTCCCGTGCATTCATGCCTCACAGCCAACCTGTTCTCCAGTTATGAAACGTTTGGCGGACGAACCATCCAAAAAAGAGTTCTCTCCTGAATATGCATCTGACGACTGTACACGAAAAATTCTCAAGAACATGGCCATTTGTTGCAATTTTAAGCTCAATCATGGCTCTACTGCTTTTTATTCTTTCAAGATTAAACAGTGAAGTACTCGTTTCAGGGTATCTGGAGCTGGGTTCATTTATACTGTTTATCGTTGCAGTATTCAGCTTTTTTAAATTACGTGATGGAAAGATCACAATTCGTATAGATCAGGATGAGCACGGGCTGAACTTTACGTATTTGCTAAAAGGTTCTGAAGCGGGACAAGAAACGCTTTCTTGCAAAGAACCTGTAGAATTCAAAATTGATCGTATGCCTGATACTTCTTTGTACTCAGACATTAACCGCTCCGACCATTCAATTCGCTTTCAAGCCGGCTCTAAAGATGTTTGGCGATATCTTTTTCAGTATAACAATAGGGTCATTCCTCTCACTAAGGAAGAAGCGGAAAGAGTTCTGAACATTCTGGAAAAAGCGTGCGGAGATCACCGTTGAGCTTCTAGCCATCTGAGTCATAGGAACTCGGACTGTCAGTAAAGGATTCAGTCCAGAAGATATAAGCTCCAAGAGTAAGTCCTTTGAGGATGAAAAAGCTAAATACAACCATCAGGCCAATATCCTGGAATATGACGATTACAAGGAAATAGACAAGGATGAGAATCAGCTTACCTTTATTCTGATGGACCGAGGTCTTATCAAATCGCGGTATTTTATCAAATGGTATTGTACTTACCATAAGAAATGAAAGCAGTACCACAACGGGAATCAGAGCTGAGATAACACCCTGGTTCAGCCAGTCGAACCACTCCAGACGATTTCTGAAGGTTAGATAAAATGCAGAAAGCATGACGGCCTGAACGGGTATCGGCAATCCTTTAAAAAATAGCGGATCACTGTACTTGGCTTCAACATTAAACCGGGCCAGCCGGATGGCGCCGCATAAAGGAGGCAGCGCACTGAGAAGCATACCGGCTACATTAAGTTCATTGAGGGCAAATGTATAGATCAAAAAACCGGGAGCTACGCCAAATGAAACGACATCACTGATTGAATCAAGCTCCACACCGAATTCACTGGTTGCATTTGCAAGGCGTGCCATAAAACCGTCGAGTGCATCAAACAGTCCGGCCAGTACAATAAGCCATGCACCCAGAAATAGCTTACCCTCCGCAACCATCAAAATGGATAAAAATCCGGAGAACAGGTTCATTAGTGTAAAAAAGCTGGGTACAACAATCCTCGGTATGGGCTTGAGCTTGGGCCTTTTTTTTAGGCTTCGTTTGAATTGTTTTTTTTGGATTGGGTATTTCATGAATTGGTCAGTTCCCCAATAACTGATTCACCTGCAACGGTTTTGTCCCCTTTTTTAACTTTAATTTTCACATTTTCCGGCAATAAAATATCCATTCTGGAACCAAATTTCATTATTCCGAAGCGGTCACCGGCTTTAACTTCATCTCCTTCCTGCAGGTGATACACGATTCTCCTGGCCAGAAATCCGGTGATTTGCTTAAACATCATTTTGATGCCGGAGGGATGTTTGACCCCGAAATGGGCTCTTTCATTCAGTTCGGATGCGTGATCCTCCCATGCCATCAGATATTTACCTGGATAGTATTGAACGTATTCAATCTTACCGGTAACCGGCACCCTGTTTACATGAACATTCAATGGGGAAAGAAATATGCTGACTTGTGTGACATTCTTTCCTATATATTCGTCTTCTTTGACGGGCTGGATCAGAACCACTTTACCATCGGCAGGCGAAAGGATCAGGTTCTCATCTTCCGGTGAAGATCGGTCCGGATCCCTGAAGAAATAGATGATCAACCCGCATAAAATCAAAAGCAGAGGATAAACAATGTATTGCAGCCATTGCGGACCGTAGGAAGCAAGGAGCGCAATGACTGCAGAAAAGATGCAGACGACGATAATTGTGGAAAATCCTTCTCTTGCTAGCATTTCCTATCCTCCAAAGGTTCGAAGGATATCGTTGAAAGTAATCAGAATAAAAAGGCCGATCAGAAAAACGAATCCTATCTGTTGCAGAGCCATACGCACTTTTGGTGAAGGTTCTCTCCTTGTGATGCCTTCATAAACCAAAAACATAAAATGGCCCCCATCAAGTGCAGGAATCGGAAGCATATTCATAATGGCAAGCGTAATACTCAAGAAAGCAGTGATATTCCAGAAGCCCAGCCATCCGCCGCGATCGGTTGCTTCACGGGTAAAATTAGCTATTGCAACGGGTCCGCCAACGTTATCACGAACGGATATATCGCCGGAGAACATTTTTCCGAGGCCCTGAATAATCCCGACAACCGTTGCATTCGATCGGATAACACCTCTCTCCAATGATTCTGCCAGATTATAGTTCAGTCTTTCAACGGTAAAAGCATCCTCAGCAGATGTCTGTGCTATACCAATCATATTGGTTTCGGGATCAGGGGTAACGGTCGTACTGATAATCTCACCGTCCCTTTCGATTTCCATTTGTAATGGACCATCAGCGCTCTGAATCTTTTCAACAAGCTGTTGCCAGTATTCTACGGGCTCACCATTTACAGAACGGACGTAATCTCCTTCCTGAAGACCTGCTTCTTCTGCGGGACTATCCTCGAGAACTCTTGAGAACCGGCTGGGAAGGAAGCTGAGTTCGTTGATGAAACCCTCCTGCCCGACCAGATCGAGAAAATCCGGCGGAGCGTCCAGAGTGATAATTTCTCCGTCTCGCTCAACCATAAAAGTGAGCTCCCGGCCGGTAATTTCGGCAGGATCCAGCAATTCCTGAAAGTATGTAGCTCGTTCACCGTTTACTCCTACCAGGCGGTCGCCCGTCTGAAGGCCAATTTGAGCGGCTACGGATCCCTCAGGTACATAAATTCCCTTTATCGAATCAACGGGAATAACTGTTTCACCGTAAGAAAAAGCAATGGACGAAAAGATAAGTACAGCCAGCAGAAAATTGAAGATAACGCCTGCTGTAATGACAATAATTCGCTGCCAGACCGGTTTGGCTCTGAATTCATCCGGTTTAACTTCCTCTTCAATAAAGTCAGCATCCATCGATTCATCAATCATTCCTGCGATCTGAACATATCCGCCAAGCGGTGTCGCACCCAGTACATATTCGGTTTCTCCCTTTTTGAAGCCAAATATTTTTGGAGGGAATCCAATAGAAAATTTATTGACTCTCATTCCAAATATCTTGGCTGCAATGAAATGGCCTAGTTCATGTACTGTAACCAAAATGAATATGGCCGCTATAAAAATAAGAACTGTATTGGCGAAACTTAATATCCCTTCCATAAATTACTTCAGCAGTGAATAAGAAAATGCTCGTGTTTCTTTGTCAATTTCCTGTAACGATTGAGGCGTTAAATCCTTGTCTGCAGTTACATTTTGCATGGATTTCTCAATAATCCGAGGAATGTCAATATAGCGAATTTCATTCTTCAAAAATCTTTCAACGGCAATCTCGTTTGCAGCGTTCAGGATTGCAGGTTTCGCTCCCCCCTCTTTCATCGCCTGAATGGCCAGATCCAGGCAGGGAAACAGATCATAATCAACGGGTTCAAATTCCATGCTGAAGGGCGTTGAATAGTCAAGCGTACTATTGGGGTATGCTTCCCTGTTTGGATAGGTTAAGGCGTAAAGTATAGGCACCTTCATGTCCGGTGGGCCCAGCTGTGCCTTTGATGAACCATCCACAAACTCTACAATGGAATGGATAATGCTTTGCGGATGAATCACAGGCAAAATAGACTCATCAGGGAGATCAAACAGCCACCTGGCTTCAATGATTTCCAGACCCTTGTTCATCATCGTTGCAGAATCGACGGTAATCTTATTACCCATCGACCAATTGGGGTGATTCAAGGCATCCTCAACGGTCACATTTTCCAGCTCCTTTCGGGTGTAGGTTCGAAAAGGCCCTCCGCTGGCCGTAATGATAATCTTTTGAATTGAGCCGGGATCTTCACCTACCAGTGACTGTAGCATGGCAGAATGCTCGGAGTCGACGGGAATCAATTTTCCGTTTTTAAAACCTTCCAGCTCCGAAAGTATTTCACCTCCCACCACCAGAGACTCCTTATTGGCGAGAGCAACTTTTTTATTCAACCGCAAGGCATGATAGGTGCTCATGAAACCTGCAAACCCTACAAGGCTGTTCAGCAGCAGGTCGTAGGAGACATTTATGGTGGCGTCAATCAGGGAATCACTGCCGTAAAGCAACTGTGAGGGACGAAAAGTGAGAAGGGATTCAAACTCTTTTGAATGGCTTTTGTCACAAAGAATGGCTGTTTCCGGTTTGAACTTATTTACCTGATCAGCCAGCAGACGATAATTGCTGTTTGCGGATAGCAATGCGACGCTGAAAAGGTCAGGCTTGTTTTCAATGATCTCCAAAGCCTGTGTACCAATGGATCCCGTAGCGCCTAATATGGCAATCTTTTGATGATTCAATATGCTGTTATTTAAATCTGTTCAGAACCATAAGATAGAAAAATGTTCACGAGAAATAAGGTGCTGTTATTTCCCGTGCAGTTCTATAAAGAATACTGTGAGCCTCAACGGTTTTTTGCAAAGTTGGTGCGTACCCTCCGGATAGCAGCAATACAAGCGGTATTTCCCTTTCCATCACCGATGAAATGACCAATCTTTCACGATCTTCAAGCCCCCGAAGGGTTAGTGAAAGCCTTCCAAAATGGTCTGTTTCCAAAGGATCTATCCCGGCCAGATAAAAAATCAGGTCCGGTTTAAAAGAATTAAAAATTTGGTCCAGTGAATCCCCAAGCTGCTGAATGTATACGTTATCGCCTGTTTTGTCAGGAAGGCCCACATCAAGAGTGGAGGGCGGTTTAACAAATGGATAGTTCTTTTCCCCATGCATGGAGAATGTAAATACATCCTCCTCATTCCTGAATATTTCAGCTGTTCCGTTACCCTGATGTACATCGCAGTCTATGACCAGTACCCGCCTAACCCATTTTGAATTTCTTAAAACTTTGATGGCAACAGCAACATCATTGAAAACGCAAAATCCTTCACCGTGTTCAGGCATGGCATGGTGGGTTCCCCCTGCAAGATTGCCTGCCACTCCATCCTGTAGCGCCATCAGGGCCGCGTTAATGGTACCCTGCACGGCAAGCCGGGAACGGATAGCAAGTTTTTTACTCCATGGAAGTCCCATCCGCCTCTCCTCTTTGCGTGTCAGCGTACCGTTCCAAACTTTTTGGCTGTAATCAAGTGTATGTGCGGTACTCAAAGAAGCCATATCGGCTAATCCGGGCTCAATAAACTGAGATTTGTCAAAGCCATGCTGATGGATAAGGTGATGATACAGTCCGGAGAATTTTTTCATTGGGAAAATGTGCCCATCAGGCAGGGGTGCAACGTATCCGGGGCAGTAGCTGATTCTCAAGGTGAAAAAATGGTTTCCATTCAGATTAGCTTTATCATGGCCAACATTCTTCCCGCCCGGTCCCGTTCTCTCCGGTATGAATAATAGATGTCGTCTTCCATTGTACAGCTGCTGCTGCATTCTATATTGTTCGTATCTACGCCTTTCTGGATTAACTGATCAATGATGAAGCCCTTCAGGTCTATATGAGGTTTCTTGAAGTTTATTCTATTGACAAATTTCTCAGGAAACCTGACAGCGACCTCCTCTCCCACCTCAAAATTTTCTTCAGAGATACATGGGCTGATAAAAACGTACATGGAGCCGGGCTTTGCACCAAGTTGAACCATTCTGTCAATGCCATTTGGGATGATATCTGAAGCGGCCCCTTTCCAGCCTGCATGGAATGCCCCGGCTACCTTTTGCACAGGATCCGCAATCAGAACTGCGGCACAATCTGCTACACGAATTCCGATGGGCAAACCGGTTACATTTGTAACCAAGCCGTCTGTGGAAGGCCGGGTACCCGGTTTATTAACTGTTTCTATATGGGCCCCGTGGACTTGCTCAGCCAAAGCAATCTGATTTTGATCCCAATCAAGGCTGGCAAAAAGGTCACTGAAATTTTTATCAATTTCATCGTCACCGGCAGAGGTATTATATCCAAGATTTAATCCCGGGATCGCTCCATTTTCATTGACAGTGGTACGATTGGCTTCAGTGAAGACACACTGTACATTATCCGTTTCCTTGAAAATTTCAGGACTATATATCTTAATCAATTGTCTGACAATATATTGGTTAGTAAATCATATATCTCATCATGTGGCAAGGATTGGCCCGTCCAGATCTGAAAAGAACGGTTTCCCTGTGCTATAAACATATCCAGACCATTTATAATGACTGCATTTTGAGACTTTGCAGTTTTTAAGAATTCTGTTTCCAGGGGATTATAAACCAGATCATAGCATATTTTCCCATCCAGCACTTGAGGGTCAATTTTCTCGATTGGCGACGTCTTTACATTGGGAGCCATACCCAAAGGGGTGGCATTCACAAATAAAAAGGCCTCTTCAGCATATGCGTAAAGCTGGTCATAGCTGCAGGGTGTGATTAAAATCTCGTTGAAAAAGTCACTGTCATCCGGCAGCAGATAAGTAATTTTATCGGGATGTCTGGATACAAGAACAATCTCGCCGAGTCCCATTTCTATGAGGCCTGCAATAACCGCTTTGGATGCACCCCCTGTTCCAAAAACGACCGCTCTATTTCCATAGAGAATGTCTTTATGTTCATAAAGCGGTTTTAAAAATCCTTCAACATCTGTGTTAAAACCGGTAATCCTGTCTTTCGAACTTGAAATGGTATTCACAGCTCCGGTATACTTTACGGAATCGTCTGTTTCATCCAGCAGGCTGATAAATTCCTGTTTGTAGGGAATGGTGATATTGCATCCTAAAAATGATTTTTGATTCATCCATGCCACGAAGCCTGTCAAATCCTGCATGTACAGTTCCAGCGCATGGTATTCAGCATTAATGCCATGATAATCCAGTCCATATTGGTGCATTACCGGTGAAAGTGAGTGCCGTATGGGATTTCCAATAACCAGATAATGCGGTTTCTCAACCAGATCTGATTTTTTCAGTTCATCAAATGAGTAGACCATTGAAGACGCAGGATCATGTATAAAAAAAATGCGGTCCGGAGAACCGGAACGCATTTTTTAAATTAATAAGTAGACTCTGTAATCGATCAGGCTACTTCAGAAGTAACTTTTTCTGAACTGGACTCTTCATCCTTGAAAGTATCCGATTCAGCCAGATCCTTGAAGGTCTGCAGATCTTTTTTCAGCTGAACTGGTAATCCTTCAATAAAAGCTGCAAGATCTTCTTCAGCTTCACCGAAAAATGTTCTGTAATCAAGTGTGAAATCAACACGGGTACGTTTTCCGTTATCGAGAGGAGTAAAACGGATTGTGCCGGTTTGATTCAGGTTACCATTAATTGTAATCCAGGCAAAACGGGTATTTCTGAGATTGTCAATGATATTGGTTGTCCATTGAAACTCCTCGCCCCCGATTGTGGTTGTGTAATCGAAAGTTTGAGAATTTACCTTGTCAACATTATCGATGCGTTCAAGGAATTTAGTGAAATGAACCGGATTGCTGAGTAACTCGTAAACTTTGGCAAGAGGTAAGTCTACTTCAATTCTTTCATGCGCCATAGGTGTGATAAACTTCGAAAATGAAAGGTTCTAATTCGGATTTGGGAAAAATGTGATTTTTGGCAGAGCCAATCCACAATGCAATAAAATTACGCATATTTTGATTAAGCTTCAATCAATTTGAGAATTAACATTTTTAAAGAAATAGATTTCAGACGGTATTCAGGTCATCTGGTCCTCCCTGCCCTTCTCCTGATTGTACTGTTGATACCTGCAGGACATTCATTTGCGCAGACTCGTCTAAGCGGGCTCTACCAGAACTATAACGCCTTTCAGACGGTATCTGAGAATGAGCTGATTGCAGCAAGGAATCGTTTCAGAGTTCGGTTGAATAGCTCCATTACCGATGGCTCCTTTTATGCAGAAACGGATCTGATACACCGTTATTCACAAGGCGCAGAGGCAGAAGTAGTGATCAGGGAGGTGTATCTGGACCTTTATTTTGAGAAAGCTGATCTGCGCATCGGTAAACAGATCATTAACTGGGGCAGAGCCAACGGTGCATTTGTCACAGGTATACTTTCACCCCTAGATTTGAGTGAATTTCTGACTCAGGATCCATCAGACCTGATATTGGGTGTTACAGCGATGAACTATACACGCTATTTCGGGTCCAATTCCCTTCAATTTGTGTTCGCGCCTGTATTTGAGAAAGATCGATTTCCTTCAGCAGACTCACGATGGTTTCCTCTTCAGACCATCGATGCACCCCTACCTGTTATTTACAGGCCGTATGAATCCGATAGGACGATATCGGATGTTCAGGCTGCATTACGCTATTCACTCCGGACCCCTGACTCGTTCGATCTTGACCTGATGCTTTTATATTGGACGCACCCTATGCCATCCTTCAGACTTACCGTGGAATTTCTGAATGACTTTCCGGAACCGCCATCTGTGGATCTCTCAGAAACCTACAAGGCATCGCCCATGGCCGGTTACTCTTTTAACTGGCAGTTGGGCGACAATTTTCAGCTGCTTTCAGAATCTCTGTTCGTAAAAGACGCACTTTTTACGTTCCTGCCGGTGTCCGTCAACCGTCTGGAAGATGCTCTGGTCAGCCTTACCGATGCTCTGCTTGTATTACAGGAGTTTGAAGTTCGAAATGACGGATATTTGCTTACAAAACCCTGGCTGCAGTCGATGATTGGTATACAAACCGAACTGGTTGGTACCACTATCAGGTTCCAGACTTTTCTGGAGACGATATTTGATTATGAAGATAGAATCTTACCTCAGCGATACTTTCCCTATGCGACTCTTTTTATGAACAGATCTTTCTTAAGGGAACGATTACAAATGATTTCGGGTGGACGATTTAACATTTTTGGAAAAGATTTCTGGATTCAGGCTCAAGGAGTATATGAACTGAGAGATGGGATAGAAATTTCAGCCGGGGTTAATTTGTTTGGAGGTGAAGAAATCTCCCCTTTCTACGGACACTTTACATTTCATCAGTTCAGAGAGAACAGTTTTCTCTTTTCAAAAGTAGCGGTCTATTTCTAAAAAATATTGGAATGAGAAGAGTCCCCGAAAGGTTCAAGTGCCGTAACCAATCATCAACAGATATTCATTGAAGCAACTCGGCGAATTTATATTACAGTACCCCAGGGCTGTTTTGTATGGCATCGCTGTACTAGCCATACTATCAATCTATCCTGCTTTAAATATCAGGACGGATTTCAACCTGGAGGGATTTTATCCGGAAGATGATATTGTGATTGAGGATTACAGACTTCTGGAAGAGGAGTTTGGACGGGACGATAATACCATGATCATCGGACTTAAGTCTGATTCTCTTTTCACCCAATCCGTTTTACAGGATCTCAGAATATTAACGGACAAGCTTGACTCTCTGTCCATCATCCGGGAAACGCTGTCCATATGGACCGCTACCGATATCTCCAGCGACGGTTTCAATCTTGATTTCAATCCATATCTCGAGGAATCAACGCTTCAAAATGGTGATCTGAATGACATTCAAAACCAGATCTCATCAGATCCTCTGTTACAAGGATTCATCATCAATCAATCCGGTACGGCTACGGCAATTATTCTCAGAATTGATCAGGAGCAAAACAGTTATGCAAATAGAAATGCTTTAATCTCATCTATCGAAGAGATTCTGGCTCCATACCGTGATAAATATGAGTTTCATATCTCAGGTATCCCCTATTTCAGAAATCAGTATGTAAATCTGCTGAACAGTGAAATTATCATGTATATCGTTATTTCATCTGTTTTGATCATACTGCTTCTCTGGTACCTCTATCGGACGATATGGGGTGTTCTTTTTCCCATGATCATCGTATGGACTACTCTTCTGGTAACTGTGGCATTAATTCAGCTTTCAGGCGGTTATCTGGAGATTATGAGCAGTACCATAGCCCCCATTCTGCTCTGTGTGGGAGTTGCAGATGCCATTCATATGATCTCTAAATATGATGATGCCAGGGAATCCGGGCAGAATAAAAGAGAATCTATTATTGAGATGCTGAAGACTCTGGGAAGTGCCACCTTCCTGACGAGTGTGACAACTGCCGTTGGTTTTGCAAGTTTGCTTAGCAGCACCGTTCAGCCCATGCAGCGCTTTGGAGCCTACACAGCAGCCGGAGTGTTGATAGCCTATTTGATAACTATTTTCTTTCTACCCGCGGTACTTACGAAAACCAAAAGGGCCAGGGTATTTGATGAAAAATCAGGCTCCCTCTACCCTATTTTGTCAGTCTGGCTTAACAAAATTACCGCTTTTAACCGACTGCATTATGGAAAAATGCTGACGGCGGTATTGTTACTTCTGGTCGTATTCGGTTCTGCAATAAGAAACATAGAAGTGAATGGGAAAGTATTCGATGATGTGGGGGAAGATACGGAGCTGATGCAGGACAGCCGCTTTTTTACAGAAAATCTATCCCCTCAGTTTCCGCTGGAATTCATAATCAATACCCATGAATCAAATGGAGCTTTGACTTATGATCTGTATAGAAAATCAAGGCTTTTGACGCAAGAACTCCTCAGCTATCCGGAAATCCATAAAGTAACCGGTCTTCACACGTTGATTGATGAGGTGCATTCAGCGCTTAATCCGGATGCGGGATCCATTGGCTCTATGGAATCACCTAATGACGCCATCGCACAGTATGCTCTTCTCCTGGAGATAAATGGCGGGGATAACCTGTTTAATTTTGTTGACTTTGATTATCAAAAAATCAGATTAACAGCTCTGACTGAAGATGCAGGCTCACAGCGAATCAATGAAATCAGGGCTGAAATTACTGATTATGCATCCGGCCTTTTTGATGATGAGGAATTGGTTATCACCGGAACGACAATTCTGAGTGCCGATCTGACGGAGAAAATCGTCTACTCCCTTTCATGGAGTATCGTGATTGCCATTCTGGTAATTACGCTGATCATGGCCGGACTATTTAAGAGCCTGAAGCTCGCACTGATTGCGTTAATCCCCAACCTGATTCCATTGATTATGGTGGCCGGAGTGATGGGTTTTTTAAATGTGGATATAAAACCGTCCACAGCCGTCATCTTTACCATTGCACTGGGAATAGCCGTGGATGACAGTATCCACTATCTGGCCCGATTCAGAATTGAGTTTGCAAGAATAGGATCCGTATTTCCGGCACTTACCGCGACCACGATACGAACCGGCCGTGCTATCATCGTCACCAGCATGATTCTGATTGCCGGTTTCAGCACATTGATAACCAGTGCATTCACTTCAACCGCAATGATGGGAATCCTGGTATCTACCACGATTTTTTCAGCGCTATTAGCTGACCTTTTCGTTCTCCCTGGCTTATTCTATTGGCTGAAGCCTGATTTGAAAAATACTAAGGTTAAAGACTAAGAAGAGGATCAACCTTTTCACGGATTTTTGCGTGAATTTGATCGGGGGTCAATTTCGCATCCAGAGTGACAAATCTCTTCTCCTTCTTT